>JBKKAZ010000105.1:0-3999 GCA_046714435.1 Casimicrobiaceae bacterium | reverse complement strand
CCGTAGCCCCAGGTGTTGGCTACGCCGGCGACCGTCGTCGAGTGGCAGATCCGCGCCTGGTGGTCGCAGTTGTTGGACCCGAAATAGGACACGAACTTGCGGAACAGGTACGACTGCTCGTTGTTGTGCTTGGAGCTGCCGACCCAGAACACCGAGTCGGGGCCCGCTTCCTTGCGCAGCGCTGCGAGCTTGTCGCCAACCTCGTTGATGGCCTGCTCCCAGCTCAGCTTCTGGTACTTGCCGTTGACCAGCTTCATCGGGCTCTTCAGCCGATGCTCGCCGTGGCCGTGCTCGCGCACCGAGGCGCCCTTGGCGCAATGCGCACCCAGGTTGATCGGGGAATCGAACACCGGCTCATGGCGCACCCACACGCCGTTCTCGACCACTGCGTCGATCGCGCAGCCGACCGAGCAGTGCGTACACACGGTGCGCTTGATTTCCTGCTTGCCGCCCGCGGGGGCGTCGGTCGCGGCGTCGGCCTTGCCGATCGAACCGTAGGGCAGTTGAGTTGCCAGCGCGCCCGCGCCGGCGACCAGCCCGGAGCGCTTGAGGAACAGCCGCCGATCCATCGTGGACGGGGTCCCCGCACGCCGAACGAGGCGGTTGCGGGCGCCGCTTCCGGAGGACGAGACTAGAGCTTTGCGGGTCAGCATCGTGGGCTCCTAGAGGCGCGTCGAAGCGTAGTAATCGCGAATGTGCTGGGTCTCGCGATAGCCCTGCTTCGCCGGTGTCGCGGCGGTCGGTGTCATGGCGACCGGGTCGGCGATCGCTTGCGTCGCCGCAGCCGCGGAGGCGGCTCCGCCCGCCCCCAAGGCGAGCAGGAAGCGGCGGCGTTTCAGGTTTGCGTCGGGGGACGATGTTGCCGACGGAGACGTCGGCGCGTGGCCTTCAGGCTGCGGCGAATTGCGCATTCGATCCTCCGAAAAGTACCCTCGTGACGGATCGTTAGTCGATGGCGAACGAGTCACGTTCGACCGCCACGAATAATTCCGCAAATTCTGATACCGGACGGTAGTAGTTGGCAAGCGGAGATTGCTTCAAAGCGGTGCACAAATCAGGGACCCAGCTGGCGATGTGCGCTTCGAAAAACCCCTTCTGCTCTGTCAAGCTTGTCGGACGCCGGTCATCGCGACCTTCGATCAACAGCCGCATGGTCTCGAAAAGTGCCGAAACATGGTCTTCAAGCACAGTACTTTCAGGCCTGCGCGCCAATCCAAGCCTGGCGAGGTCGTCACGCAGCCCGACCAGCGGCTTTTCCATCATGAAACCGGCCAACCAGTGCGAAGCGTGCAGGTTGACCTCGCTTTTGCCGGTTCCAACGAACAGATCCCAGTATTCCTGCTGGGCCGCTTCCGCTTCCATCACCCGGCATGCATCCACCAACCGGTTCCAGGCCTCGGGCAGATTGCCCGTGTCGGCGTTGGGTAGCGGCGCCGCCGCGCCGATGGCGCGCAGCAGGGCGGCGTCCGGCGCGTCGGCGAACAGCGCCGCCAGCACGCCGTAGAAATTGGCACGCGCCCGGTCCTCGGGCTCGATCGGGTAGCTGAGCGCAACCGGGGCAGTCTGCATGCCGGGTGAGCTCATAGGTCGCGGATGTCGACCGACCGCTCGGTCTGGATCAGGTCGACGACCCGGCAATCGGCGCACATTTTCAGCCGTTCCAGCGCTCCGGGAGCCGCGAACATCGAGTGACCGGCCAGCCGCGACAACATCGCGCCGATCATCTTCTCGCTACCCAGCGGTTTGCCGCATTTCACGCAGGCGAATATCGCCGCCTCGTTCAGGACGCGGGGCCCTCGCGCCTCGGGCGTCAGGTCCAGACGCGGCACCAGCGTGATCGCAGCCTCCGGACAGGTCTTCTCGCAGATGCCGCACTGCACGCACTTGGTCTCGATGAAGCGCAGCTGCAGCCGCTCGGCGTTGTCGAGGATCGCGCCCTCGGGACAGCTGCCGACGCAAGCCAGGCACATCGTGCACTTGCCAGTGTCGACGGCGATTGCCCCGAAAGGCGAACGCGCGGGCAGCGGGATCCGGGTCTGTGGAACCGGTGCGTGCTGCGCCAGGTGGTCGAGCGCCAGCCCCAGCGTCGTGCGCTTTTCGTTGGTCGCGGCAAAGGTCGCCGCCACGCGCACCCCGAGCGGCGCGTGCGCGCGCCACAGCGCGCTGTCGAGCGCCGCCGTATCGTCGCCGTTTACGATTTGGAAGTGGGCGCCCTGGTATCCCAGCGCCTGCGCGATGGTCTCGCCGACCTTCATCTGGAATCCCGCCAGCTCGGTAAAGCGAGGCAGGTCGTCCGCAGCTACCAGCGACAGGATCTCGGCGGCGCCCCAGGCCAGCGCCGCGAGCCACAGGTCCAACCCTACCGCGTCGATGTTGTGCACTTCCACGGGGATTACGCGCGCCGGCAGCCCACGCCCGCGGCGGGCGTAGCGCGCAAGCCGGTCGTTGCCCTTGGGGCCGTGGAAGAGCAGGCAGGCGTCGCGGCCGCCGGCGCGCGCATAGGTCGCGAGCAGCGTACGCAGCCGCAGGCCCAGGTCGGCGGGCGCCGGATAGGCGAACGTGAGCGCGCCCGACGGGCACACGGTGGTACAGGTCCCGCAGCCCATGCACAGATGCGGCTCGACCCGCACGCGGTCGCCGTCGGCGACGATCGCGGCGGTGTCGCAGGCATCGATGCAGTTGCGGCAGCCTTCCTTCTGCGACCGGCTGTGGGCGCAGATCGATGCCTTGTAGTTGAAATATTTCGGTTTTTCGAACTCGCCGGTCAGGGTCGCCAGCGTCGCCACCGCCTTCACCTGCGCGAGCGCATCCGTTCCCGGCGCGAAATAGCCCTGCGGCGGGGTCGGCATGCGAAACCAGGCCTGTCGTGAGAGGTCGAGGACCAGGTCGAAGCGATCGGTTCGCGAGGTATCGCGACGTTCGAAATCGATGGCGCCGATCGCACCGCAGGCGGTCACGCAGGCCCGATGGGATTTGCAGCGGTTAAGGTCGATCTGGTAGCTGAAGTCGATCGCCTGCTCGGGACAGGCCTTGACGCAGGCGTTGCATCGCGTGCACAGGTCGAGGTCGATCGGATTGTCCTGCGACCACCGGGCCTCGAAGGCGCCCAGCCAGCCCGCGAGTCCCGTCAGCGTGCCGCTGTAGACCGGATAGGCGCGTTCGATCGGAAGTTCGGCACCGACCGCGCGGCCGGTTGCGAGAACGGTAACCGAGAGCCGCTCCTTCAGCAGCTCGGCCCACGAGAGCGCGGCCTCGAGCGGGCCGACGATCAACAACTGCCCTTCCGAGCGGTACGCGACGCTCGGCACGGGATCCGGTTCGGGCAGCACGGCTTGCGCGAGCAGTGCCGCGAGCTTGGGCGTCGCACCGCGCGCCTCGGGCGACCAGCCGCCGGATTCGCGCAGGTTCACGAAACGAATCGACTGGGTCTTCGCGGTTTCGCCAGCGATTTCGTTGAACAGTCGCGCCTCCTGGGTGCAGCCCACGACCACGTCGCCCGCCGCGCCGTCGGCAAACGCCGCGAGCTGTTTCTGGCACAGCATGGTGTGAACGACGGGCGCCGCAGCCATTCCGAGCGCCTTCGCGACCAGCGGGGCGTCGATCGGCGCCGTGCCGTTGCACGAGCAGAGGAACAGGTTGCGCGCGTCCTGGGTCATTGCGACTTTTCCGACTCCGCCATCCGCGCACCCGCGGGTGGCGGCGCATCGTCGATCTTGGTGGCTGGTGTCACCGCAGCGGCGTTGGTCCGGGCGTGAGGGCCGGCCGGATCGCCCGGTTCCGTTTCGGTAACGGCGGGCGCCGGCTCGTCGGGCACATCCTCGACCTGACCCTGGTCGTTGACCCGGGTCTTTGGCGGGTCGAACAGGTAGCGCGCCTGGTTGAGCTTCGCCATCACCTCGGGCGGAATCGGCTCGAACTTCGTGTAGTCGTCGATGTACACGTCGAGGCCGTCCATCACGTTAAAGCGCGGATCGGCGAACAGCTTCTTCAGCGCCGCGC
>JBKKAZ010000104.1:0-20367 GCA_046714435.1 Casimicrobiaceae bacterium | reverse complement strand
GCACACGGTCGCCTTTCACTTGCACCACCAGATTGCTGCCGAAGGAATCGTGCGGCGACACCGAACGGCGCCGCGCGAGCTCCCAGGTCCGCGCAGCATAGCGAAACGGCTTCGAGGTGAGCGCCCCCACCGGACAGATGTCGATCATGTTGCCGGACAACTCGGAGTCGACGCTCACGCCGACGAACGAGACGATCTCCGCGCGCTCGCCGCGACCGATCATCCCGAGCTCCATCACGCCGGCAATTTCCTGGCCGAAGCGGACGCAGCGCGTACACTGGATGCAGCGCGCCATCTCCTCGGCCGCGACGAGCGGTCCGAGGTTCTTGTGAAAAACAACGCGCTTGTCCTCCGTGTAACGGGACGCCGAACCGCCGTAGCCGACGGCGAGATCCTGCAGTTGACACTCGCCGCCCTGATCGCAGATCGGACAGTCGAGCGGGTGGTTGATGAGCAGGAACTCCATCACCCCCTGCTGCGCCTTCTTCGCCTGCTCGGATTGGGTCCAGACCTTCATGCCTTCCGTGGCCGGGGTCGCGCAGGCAGGCAGCGGCTTCGGTGCCTTCTCCACCTGCACGAGGCACATCCGGCAGTTGGCAGCGATCGACAGCTTCTTGTGGTAGCAGAAGTGCGGCACGTAGATTTCGAGCGCAGTCGCGGCGTCCATCACCGTGCTGCCGGGTGCCACTTCCACCTTCCTGCCGTCGATTTCGAGATTCAGCTTCGCATTCGTTTCAAACGTAGGTCGGCACGAGGCTCCGCTGGTGGTCGATGTGGTGCTGGAACTCGTCGCGGAAATGGGCGATGAAGCTCTTCACCGGCAGCGCCGCGGCATCGCCCAGCGCGCAGATCGTGCGTCCGGCGATGTTGTCGGATACGGAAAGGAGCAGGTCGAGATCCTCGTTGCGGCCGGCTCCGCGCTCGATCCGCTCGACGACGCGCCACAGCCAGCCCGTGCCTTCGCGGCAGGGCGTGCACTGGCCGCAGGACTCCTCGAAATAGAAGTAGGCGAGGCGCAGCAGCGATTTAACCATGCAGCGCGAGTCGTCCATCACGATGACTGCGCCGGATCCGAGCATCGACCCGGCCTTGGCGATCGAGTCGTAGTCCATGTCAGTCGCCATCATGACGTCGCCGGGCAGCACCGGCATCGACGAACCGCCGGGAATCACCGCCTTGAGCCGGTGGCCGGCGCGCATGCCGCCCGCGAGTTCGAGCAGCGTCGGAAACGGCGTACCCAACCTGACTTCGTAGTTGCCCGGGCGCGCGACGTCGCCGCACACCGAGAAGATCTTGGTGCCGCCGTTGTTCGGGCGGCCGAGGTTCGCGAACCAGTCGCCGCCGTTGCGCATGATCCAAGGCACCGCCGCGAGGGTCTCGGTGTTGTTGACCGTGGTCGGCTTGCCATAGAGCCCGTAGCTCGCCGGAAACGGTGGCTTGAATCGCGGCAGGCCCTTCTTGCCCTCGAGCGACTCGAGCAGCGCCGTTTCCTCTCCGCAGATGTACGCGCCGTAGCCATGGTGGTTGTACAGATGGAAGCCGAAACCGGTGCCGAGGATGTCGGACCCCAGCAATCCGGCGTCGTACGCCTCCTTGAGCGCCTCCTCGCAGCGCTGGTAGACGTCCCAGATCTCGCCATGGATGTAGTGGTAGCCGCGGGTGCAGCCCATCGCGTAGCCGGCAATCGCGATGCCCTCGATCACCGAGTGCGGGTTGTAGCGCAGCAGGTCGCGATCCTTGAACGTTCCGGGCTCGCCCTCGTCGGAGTTGCACACGACGTACTTGTCGCCCGCGAACTTTTTGGGCATGAAACTCCACTTGAGGCCGGTGGGGAAGCCCGCTCCGCCACGTCCGCGCAGCGCGCTCGCTTTCACCTCGGCGACCACCTGCTCGGGCGGGGTCTTGTCGGTGAGAATCTTCTTCCAGGCATCGTAGCCGCCCCGCTGTACATAGTCGGCGAGCCGCCAATTGCGGCCGTTCAGTCCCGCCATCAATACGGCGTCGGGGCCGTAATCGAGAAACTCGCTTGGCGCGTTCATCGCATCAGCCCTGCGGCTTGCCTGCGTTGCTGGCGCCTTCGCCGCGGACCGCCGCGGTGCGCAATTCGTCGACAAGCGCGTCGAGCATCGGCGGCGCCATTTTTACGCACATGCGCTTGTTATTGACCAGCAGCACCGGCGCGTCGTCGCACGCCCCCATGCACTCCCCCTCCTTCAGCGTGAACGCGCCATCCGGAGTCGTTTCACCCCAGCCGACGCCGAGCGAGTGCTTCAGGTGGGCGGCCGCGTCGGTGGCCCCCTGCAGCGCGCATGGCAGGTTGGTGCAAAGGGTGAGCTTGAAGCGCCCGGTCGGCTTCAGGTTGTACATCGCGTAGAACGTTGCGACCTCGTAGACGGCGACCGGCGGCATGCCGAGGTATTTGGCCACGGCGTCCATCGCGCCGGTCGGAAGCCAGCCGTGCTCGTCCTGAAGGATCGCGAGCGCCGCCATCACCGCCGACTGCTTCTGGTCGGGCGGATACTTGGCGACCTCGCGGTCGATCCTCGCCTGGGCGTCCGGGGAGAGCATGGTGTGATCGCGGTGGCCGCCTAAGCCTCGCCGTCCCAGTAGTCGACGTCGGAGTCGTTGACCAGCTGGTGAGCGGTCTTAGCGCCGCCGGTCGGACACGCGATCAGGTCGCCGGCGCGCACCGGAAACGTGTTCGCGCCGTAGCGCAGGCTGCCTCGACCCTCGAGAATCAGGAACATCTCCTCGTTGACACGATGGCTGTGGAAAGGGCAGCTGCGCTTGCCGGGCGCAACCACGGTCAGCGTGCAGCCGAGCTGGCGCGCGCCAATCATCGGGCCGAGCCGCGCATCGCGCGATGCGAACCGTTCCCCGTGCGACTCCTCGGCCAGGGTCACGTCGGGCAAGTGGACGATGTTGCCGCTCACCGGTCGATGCTCCCGAACACGATGTTCAGGGTGCCGATGATGGCGACGACGTCGGCAAGCATGTGGCCGCGAGACAACTCGTCGAGCGCCGACAGATGGACGTAGTCGGGAGGCCTCAGCTTCAGCCGGTAGGGTTTGTTGGCGCCGTCGGAGATGATGTAGACGCCGAACTCGCCCTTCGGATGCTCGATGCCGGCGTACGCCTCGCCCGGCGGCACGTGCATGCCCTCGGTGAAGAGCTTGAAGTGATGGATCAGCTCTTCCATGTTCGATTTCATCGACTCGCGCGACGGCGGGGCGACCTTGTGATTGTCGACGATCACCGGACCCGGGTTCTCGCGCAACCACGCCGAACACTGCTCGATGATGCGGTTCGCCTGACGCATCTCCTCGATGTACACCAGGTAACGGTCATAACAATCGCCATTGACGCCGACGGGCACCTCGAAGGCGAGCCGATCGTAGACCTCGTAGGGTTGCTTGCGCCGCAGGTCCCAGGGCACGCCCGAGCCACGCAGCATCACGCCGGTAAAGCCGAGCGCCATCGCGCGCTCGGGCGTGACCACGCCGATGCCGACCGTTCGCTGCTTCCAGATCCGGTTCTCGGTGAGCAGCGTCTCGTAGTCGTCGACGTAGCCCTTGAAGCGTCGCGTGAAATCGTCGATGAAATCGAGCAGCGACCCCTGGCGGTTGTCGTTGAGCCTGGCGACGTCGCGCGCGCTTCGCACCGACGACGGCTGGTAGTGCGGCATCCGGTCGGGCAGGTCGCGGTAGACGCCACCCGGCCTGTAGTACGCGGCGTGCATGCGCGCGCCCGACACCGCCTCGTTCATGTCGAACAGGTCCTCGCGCTCCCGGAACGCGTAAAGAAATATTGTCATCGCCCCGATGTCCAGCGCATGCGTGGCCAGCCACATCAGGTGGCCCTGCAGGCGCGTGATCTCGTCGAACATGGTGCGGATGTACTGCGCGCGGATCGGCACCTCGATCCCGAGCAGCTTTTCGATGGCGAGGCAGTAGGCGTGCTCGTTGCACATCATCGACACGTAGTCCAGTCGGTCCATGTAGGGCAGCGACTGGAGGTACGTCTTCGTCTCCGCGAGCTTCTCGGTCGCGCGGTGCAGCAGTCCGATGTGCGGGTCGGCGCGCTCGATGACTTCGCCGTCGAGCTCCAGCACCAGTCGCAGCACCCCGTGGGCCGCCGGGTGCTGCGGCCCAAAATTCATGGTGTAGTTGCGAATCTCAGCCAAGGTTCGTATGCAAAGCGGGGTTGGGATCTGGGCTCTGGGGGTTAGGGTGCGGCGGCGACACACCGGGCGCTGGCGCGGATGTCGTGAGCCTCTCGATCATCGCTGTCGCAGCACGCAGGACATACCGCTCCCTCGATCCTAGATCCCAGATCCCAGCCGCGCATTCGCTTCATTCCGTATCCGCGTACCTGTCCTCGCGCACGATGCGTGGGACGATTTCGCGGGGCTCGATGGTCACCGGCTGGTAGATCACCCGCCGCTGTTCCGGGTCGTAGCGCATTTCGACGTGTCCGGAGATCGGGAAGTCCTTGCGGAATGGGTGGCCGACGAAACCGTAGTCGGTCAGCAGGCGGCGCAGGTCTGGATGGCCTTCGAAGACGATCCCGAACAGGTCGAAGGCCTCGCGCTCGAACCAGTTCGCCGACGGCCAGACCTCGACCACGCTCGGCAGCACCGGAAAGTCGTCATCCGTGGCGAAACTACGGACTCGCAGGCGCCAGTTGTTGGCGAGCGACAACAAGTGATAGACCGCCGCAAACCGCGGACCCTGCAGCGGCTGGTTGGCGTAGCTCGAGTAGTCCACGCCGCAGACGTCGATCAGGGTCTGGAAGCGCAGCGACGGCCTGTCGCGGAGCGCGAGCATCGCCTCCCGTAGATCGGCCGGGCCGACGATGACCGTGACCTCGCCCAGCGCGACCACGACCTGCCGCGCCCGCTCACCGAGCGTGTCGCGCACCGCAGCCGCCAGCGGGTCAATCCTCGAGGCCATCAACGCGCGATCGTGTTGGTGCGCCAGATCTTGTTCTGCAACTGCAGAATGCCGTAGAGCAGCGCCTCGGCAGCGGGCGGGCAGCCGGGGACGTAGATGTCCACCGGCACGATCCGGTCGCAACCGCGCACCACCGAGTACGAGTAGTGATAGTAGCCGCCGCCGTTGGCGCAGGTGCCCATCGAGATCACCCAGCGCGGCTCGGCCATCTGGTCGTAGACCTTGCGCAACGCCGGCGCCATCTTGTTGCACAGCGTGCCGGCGACGATCATCACGTCCGACTGGCGCGGGCTGGGACGAAATACGACCCCGAAGCGGTCGAGGTCGTAGCGGGAGGCCCCGGTATGCATCATCTCGATGGCGCAGCAGGCGAGCCCGAACGTCATCGGCCACATCGAGCCGCTGCGAGCCCAGTTGATGACGCTGTCGAGCGTCGTGGTGACGAAGCCCTTCTCGAGGACGCCTTCGATGGCCATGTCTTAGCCCGCCTTGCTTCCGGATTCGCCCGCCGCTCGGCCTCTTTGCACCGCCGACGTGATGCAAGCGTTCGCCTGTCGGCCGCCTACCTTGGACGCCTGCCTCGAATCCCCGCGTCTGCCGCAGCAACGCAACGCGATGCGAAGCGTGGCGCGGGGCCCCTGCCCGGTGGCGTCTGGTGCTACTCCCATTCGAGCGCACCCTTCTTCCACTCGTAGACGAAACCGACGATGAGGATCGCGATGAAGATCATCATCGAGTAGAAGCCGAACAGGCCGATCTCGGGGAGCACGACCGCCCACGGAAACAGGAACGCGATTTCGAGGTCGAACAGGATGAACAGGATCGCCACCAGGTAGTAGCGCACGTCGAACTTCATGCGCGCGTCCTCGAACGCCTCGAAGCCGCACTCGTAGGGCGACAATTTCGCGGCATCCGGCCGATGGGGCGCGACCAACCGGCCGACGCCGACCATCATGCCGCCGATCAACAGGCCGACCAGGATGAAAAGCAGAACGGGGAAGTAGTTTTCCAGCATTGCTGGCCTTGGGCGGCGCGCCGCCGGCGTCCCAATTGATCGATCATTTCCGCGGCAACCTTCCCCGCGTGGCTCAAGCTTCCGAATCAAGCTCCGTGACCACCCACCACTGCGCAAAAGCTCCTCAATCTCTGGTGCCGACGGGGAGACTCGAACTCCCACGGCTTTCGCCACTGCCCCCTCAAGACAGCGTGTCTACCAATTTCACCACGTCGGCGTGTCGGGGATCACCTGTCCGGAGACAGGAATCATGACGATGCTTGATCCCGCGCAATCTTCTGATCCCCGCCACCTGACTTCTGATCCCCGCTACTTCGGTACCTCGCCCGCCTTGCCGCCGCCACCCGCCGGCGGAGCCGACGCCGGCGCGCCCGCGGGCGGCGATGCCGGCACAGCTGGAACATCGCTCGCCTTCGGTGCCTGGGTGTCCATGATGCTCTTTTCGACGCCCACCGGCGTGCTGCGCGTCGCGCCGAAGTAGGTCAGCGCGAGGCTCGACACGAAGAACACCGTCGCCAGCACCGCGGTCGAGCGCGACAGGAAGTTCGCGGATCCCACGGCGCCGAACAGGCTTCCCGACGAGCCGCTGCCGAACGCCGCCCCCATGTCCGCACCCTTGCCGTGCTGCACCAGCACGAGCCCGCATATAACGAGCGCGACCAGCACGTGCACCACCAGAAGTATCGATTCGATCATTGCCATGTCACGATCCCGTTTCCCGCATGTTTTCAAACTTCTCGACCGCAGCCGATCAGGCCAGCGCGATCGCCAGAAATTCCTCGGCATCCAGCGACGCCCCGCCGACCAGGCCGCCGTCGACGTCCGGCATCGCAAACAACGCGGCGGCATTCGCCGCCTTCACGCTTCCACCGTACAGCAAGGCAATCCCGCCCGCCCCCGCCACCGCCAGACGCCCGCGCAGAAACGCGTGGACCTCCTGGGCGTGCTCCGGTGACGCCGTGCGGCCGGTCCCGATCGCCCACACCGGCTCGTAGGCCACGACGACGTCCCGCATCGCGTCTCCCAGCGCCGCCGTCGCCGCGTCGACCTGTCGCCCGACCACTGCTTCAGTTCGCCCCGCTTCCCGCTCGTCCAGCGTCTCGCCCACACAGATCAGCGGAATCAATCCCGCTGCCAGGGCGGCACGCGCCTTCGCCGTCACCTGCGCATCGGTCTCGCCGAGACCGTGCCGCCGCTCGGAATGACCGACGATCGCGTAGCGGCTGCCGAACTCCGCGATCATCCCGGCGGAAACTTCACCGGTGTACGCGCCGGCAGCGTGCTCGGAAACATCCTGCGCGCCCCATGCGATTGCCGTACCGCCGAGCCGCGTGCTCGCCTGCGCGAGGTACGGAAACGGCACGCATACCGCGAGCGAGTTCCCGCTTCCCGCGGGTGGCTGCCACCCGGCGACGAGCGCGTCGAGCAACGCCGCGTTCGCCCGGAGGTTGCCGTTCAATTTCCAGTTGCCGACCACCAGCCTTGCTCGCATCTTGTTGACGCTCAAGCGATTGCCGATGCCTTCGCTTCGCCAGGCGCGACGCGCGGCTCACAAAACCTGTCAATTGTACCGCGGTGCGGCAAGAGCCGGCAAACCAGGCGTGTATTGCCGCGCTTGCCTCGTAACGAGGCAGCGAAGATCCGGCTACGCCCCTGCCGTGCGCCGCAGCCTGCGGATCAGCGGCGGCAGGAACCAGGCGCCGAGCGTGAGAATCCCCAGCGTCGCGGCGACCGGGCGGCCGAAGAACGCCAGCATGTTTCCGTCCGCCTTGATCATCGAGGTGACGAAGTTCTCCTCGAGCATCGTGCCCAGCACGACGCCGAGGATCGCGGGGGCGATCGGGAAACCGTTCTCCTCCAGCACGTAGGCGGCCACGCCGGCGATCAGCATCACGCCGACGTCAAACGCAGTGTTGTTGATCGCGAACGATCCGACGATGCAGAACAGCAGAATCACCGGCATCAGCACGTTGCGCGGTACCTTGAGCAACTGTTTCGCGACCTTGATGCACCACCAGCCGAACGGGATCATGATCAGGTTCGCGAGGATGAAAAGAATGTAGACCGCGTAGATGTTCTGCGGATTCTGGGTGAACAGCGTCGGCCCGGGGTTCATGTTCTTCATGTACAACACGCCGATCACGATCGCCGTGATCGAATCGCCGGGAATGCCGAACACCAGCGCCGGGATCCAGGCGCCGGCGAGCGCGCTGTTGTTCGCCGAACCGCTCTCGATGATTCCCTCGACGTGGCCAGTGCCGAATTTCTCCGGCTCCTTCGACATCTTCTTGCTGATCGCATAGGACATCCACGCCGCAATGTCCGCACCTGCGCCGGGCAACGCGCCGATCAGCGTCCCGAGCGCGCTCCCGCGCAGGATCTGCCGCCAATAGCGCTTCGAAAGCACCCACATCCCCCTGAATACGTTGCCGATCGGCTGCTCGACGATCTTGAGCGGTGGCGACGCGTCGACCGCGTATCGGATCACTTCCGAGACCGCGAACATGCCGACCATCATCGGAATCATCCCGATTCCGCCCATGAGCTGGGTGCTGCCGAACGTGAAGCGTGGAAATCCAGCGGGATTACCGAGGCCGATGCAAGCGATGCCGAGCCCGATCAGCAGCGAGACGAAGCCCTTGAGCGGTTGCTCGGCAGTGATCACGATCGCGCACGACAGGCCGAGGAGCACCAGCCAGAAGTACTCGAACGAGCTGAACCCCAGCGCGACATCGGCGAGCGCGGGGGCCGCGAGGATCAGCACCACGGTGCCGAACAGTCCGCCGATCGCCGAAAATACCAGGCCGGCCCCGAGCGCCAGCTCCGCCTGGCCCTTGCGGGTCATCGCGTAGGCTTCGTCGGTGTACGCGGCGGACGCGGGCGTGCCGGGCATCCGCAACAGCGCGCCGGGTATGTCGCCGGAGAAGATCGCCATCGCGGTCGCGGTGACGATGGCCGCGATCGCGGGAATCGGCGGCATGAAAAAGGTCACGGGGACCAGCAGCGCGGTCGCCATCGTGGCCGTAAGCCCCGGCACGGCGCCCACGAACAGGCCGAACAGCGACGCGCCGGCGATGACCAGCATCGTCTGCAGGTTGAACACCATCCCGACGGCCAGCGCGAACGCGTCCATCTACCTATCTGTCTAGAAGGCGAACGGGGTCAACCAGCCCCAGGGTAACGGGACCCGGAGCAGCTTGTAGAACGAGTACCAGATCGCGATCGTGGTGATCAGCGCCGCCATGATCGCAGTCGTCCAGCGCACGCCGAGTGCCACGAACCAGACGATCAGCAGGACCGGTGCGAGCAACAGGAATCCCACCGTGTCCGCGAGAACAATGTAGGCCGCGACACCCGCGATCAGCGCAACGAACGCAACGATCTGGCGGGGCGCCTGCATCCACGCGCCAGCCGTGAACCAGCGCGCGCCAGCGCGCGTGCGAATGCCATTGACGACCAGCAAGGCGCCGCAGAGAACAAAGCCCGCGGCGATCAAGCCGGGAAACAGCGCCGCACCGTACTGCTGGCCCGGGATCTTCGGGTAGGCCTGGACGTGCACGAGCACCACGGCGCCGAGCACCACCAGCAGCACGCCGAATAGGGCGTCGTTGATTTTCATCGGCGCGACTACAGAGTTGGCGCTGTCACCCAACGACGCTGGATCCCCGCCTGCGCGGGGATGACGTCGCCTCGGCGCACCGACAAGCAACAGCAGATCCCCGCCTGCGCGGGGATGACGCATTCGTTTCCAATCGTGGCCCGGCAAGCCGGGCCTCTCTTGGACGAATGCGTCACTTGGTCAGGCCGGCGGCCTTCATCACGACGCCCATGTCGACGTCACCCTTGGCCATGAACGTGGCGAAATCAGCCTGCTGCGCCCAGGCGGTGCCGTAGCCCTTGGAGGCGGCGAATTCCTTGAACTCCTTGCTGTCGGCGATCTTCTTGATCGCGCCGACCAGCTTGGTCTCGGCATCCTTGGGCAAACCCTTCGGCCCGGCGATGCCGCGCCATGCCGATACGGTCCACGCGCTGCCCGCGGCCTCCTTCATCGTCGGCACGTTCGGAAACAGCGCCGAGCGAGTGCTGTCCATCACGGCCAGCGGCTTCGCCTTGCCGGCATCGATCAGCCCGCGCGCTTCCGGCAGCGAGCAGGTCACGACGTCGACGCCGCCTGCGACCAGATCCTGCATCGCCGGCGCAGCGCCGTTAGAGGGCACCCAAGGTATCGCGGATTGCGGCACCTTGGCATCATTGAGCAGGCCGGCGAGCGCAAGATGCCAGATGCCGCCCTGCCCCGTTCCCGAGGCCTTGAGCTTGCCCGGGTTGGCCCTGGCGTAGTCGAGCACTTCCTTCACCGACTTGTACGGCGAGTCGGCGCGCACGGTAAATCCGGCCGGATCGGCGTTGACCAGCGCGAGCGGCGTGTACGACGTCGGACTCAGCTCGGTGAGACCCTGCCAGTGCATCATCGTGATCTCGACCGTGATCATCCCAATCGTGTAGCCGTCGGGCGGCGCGGTCGCGATCGCGCTGTGGCCGACGACACCGCCGCCGCCGGTGCGGTTGACGACATTGACCGGTTGTCCCAGTTCCTTCTCGAGCATGGCGGCGAAATAGCGCGCGGTCGTGTCGGTGCCGCCGCCAGCGCCCCACGGAACGACAAAGGTGATCGGACGGGACGGGTACGCCTGTGCGAACGCTGCGAGCGGAACGAGCGCTGCGATCGCGAATAATGCGAGCCGCGCCAGGGCGCGTGACGACTTGATCATGCTTTCTCCTCGGTGTGCCTGCTGAAAATCGCTGACCGGTGCCGCCTCCGGGCGGACGTTTCGTACCTTGCCGGCAGCATCGCGCGGACGTTAGCAGCCGGCCCGCTGGTGGTCAAGTGGTCAGGCCAATCACCGGCGTCTGCGTTCGCCTCATCATTCGCCCCGGTGTCGACGCCGGAGCAGCGGTCAGGCCGCCAGCTGTGCGCGTTTCGCGCTCCGGCCAGTTGCTCTAAGATGAGTGCGACGGGACCCGTCATGCTCGCCACCGAAGACTGTCGATGAACACGCGCCGCCGTCTCGTTTTGGCGCTTGGTGCCGCATACATTGCGGCGCCGCCGGGTTCGCTCGCTCAGCAGCAGGGCAGAGTCTGGCGCGTTGGTTTCCTGTCGCCGCGCCGTCGCCCGGTGTCGCTCGACTCGGACTATTACGGTGCGTTCCCGCGGAGAATGAACGAGCTCGGCTACGTCGAGGGCAGGAATCTGATCATCGAATGGCGTTTTGCCAACGGTGAATACGAGCGTCTTCCCGGCATGGCGGCGGAATTGGTGCGGCTGCAAGTGGACGTTATCATGGCACTCGGGCCGCCCGGGGCAATCGCGGCGCAAAAAGCAACCTCTACCATTCCCATCGTCATGGTGGTCTCCATCGACCCTGTCAGCGCCGGCTTCGTCAAAAGCCTGGCGCAGCCCGGAGGCAACATCACCGGGCTTTCAAACCTCGCCGGCGACCTGAGCTCCAAGCACCTGGAGATGCTGGCTGACATGGTGCCCAAGCTCTCCCGCGTGGCCGTTCTGCTGAATCCTGCCAACCCGGCCCATGCCACGATCCTGAACAACGTCCAGGCGGCAGCCCGAAAGCCCGGCATGACGATCCTGCCGGTGAAAGCCCAGACGCCACAGGAGATCGAGACCGCATTCTCCACGATGGCCCACGAGCGCGCCGGGGCGGTTCTCGTGGCGCTTGATCCGCTATTCATTCAGCAAGTACCCCAGATCGCCCTACTGGCAACACGACATCGGCTGCCCTCCATATTTTCCAATCGGGAGTACGCCGAGGCCGGTGGACTGATGAGCTACGGGCAGAATCAAGTCGACATCTACCGGCGCGCAGCGGGCTACGTCGATCGGATATTCAAAGGCGCCAAACCGGGTGACCTGCCGGTGGAGCAACCCACGACGCTCGAGTTGGTCATCAACAGCAAGACTGCGCGGGCGCTGGGTCTCGCCGTTCCGCAGTCGATGCTGGCTCGCGCCGACAGCGTGATCGAGTGACCTGGCCCCGCTAACGATCGGCAACACCTCAGGTCATGGTTCGTAGGGCGCATTCGTGCGCAACATAAGCTGCAAGAGCGCGTGACAGCTGGGTCAGGTTCCGCGCCAGCACCGAGTAACCCGTGTTGGGCTCGAGCGAAAGCTCGTCCATGTACAGCGTGCGCTTGATCTCGATTTGCAGGCTATGTCGCCCTTCGGCGGGGCGACCGTGCTTGCGAACCAGCTCGACGCCCTTGTAGGGATCGTTGATCGCGACGCTGTAACCCAGCGTGCGAAGCGTCGAAGCGACCAAGGACGTGAACGCGGGCGCGCAGGTTGTGCCATCGCGGTCGCCAAGCACGAAGTCGGCGCGCTCGCGGCCCGGGTCGTCGGAGAGCTCGTCGCCGACCGCGAACATCGAGTGGCAATTGACGTGCCACACCGCGCCGAACGCGCGATGGCGCTCATCGAGCACGGCGTCGAGCGCGGCGTGGTAGGGCCGCCAATAGCGGTCGATGCGCTGCTCGACCTCGGCGGCCGAAAGCTTGCGCGTGTACATCGGCACGCCTCCCCGCGCGAGCCGCCAAACCAGCCCGATCCCGAGTTCAGTCTTGCGCGTGGCGACGATTGCGTGGGGCCAGGAGTCGGCGAGCAACGCCGGATCGACGTCGTCGAGGCTGCGGTTGGCGTCGATGTACGCACGCGGAAACAGTGCCTCGATCAGGGTAGCGCCGTGGCGCGTGGCGTGTGACCACAGGCGCGCCACGTGGGTGTCCTCCGCCTGCCTCACCACCGCGCGCGGCGGTGCGTGATCGAAATCGTGCGGGTAGTGCTCGCCGGAGTGGGGTGAGTCGAGCACCAAGGGCAGCACGCCGCTGTCGGGCTCGTGCCGGCGCAGCGCAGCGTCGCTCACGCGGCCGCCTCGTTGAGCCAGCAGGCTGCCTGGCGGCCCGGCGCGATCTCGATCAGCGGTGGCGCGCTCTCGCGGCACTTCGCCATCGCGTGCGGACAGCGTGGGTGGAAATGACAGCCGGACGGCGGGTCAAGCGGCGATGGGATCTCCCCTTTCACTGGAATGAACACGCGCTTCTTCGGCTCGACCCGGCCGACTTCGGCAAGCAACGCCTGGGTGTAGGGATGATTGGGCGCGCGGAACAGTTCCAGCGTCGGGCCGCTTTCGACCACACGGCCGAGGTACATGATGACGACCCGATCGCTGATGTGCTGGACCACGCCGAGGTCGTGGCTGATGAACAGGTAGGTGAGGTTGAGCGCCGCGCGAAGGTCCATGAACAAGTTCAGCACCTGCGCCTGGATCGAAACGTCGAGCGCCGCGACCGATTCGTCGCAGACCAGGAACTCTGGCTTGACCGCGAGCGCGCGCGCGATGCCGATGCGCGCCCGCTGGCCGCCGGAGAACTGGTGCGGAAAGCGCCGCATCAGCGTCGGGTCGAGCCCTACGCGATTGAGCTGCAGGCCCACGTATTCGACCTTCTGGTGGGGGCGGATGATCCGGTGCACGATCGGCGCCTGACCAACGATGTCGACAACGCGCATGCGCGGATTCAGCGACGCGTAAGGGTCTTGGAAGATCATCTGCATGCGTAGCTGGATTTCCCGCGCCTTCACTGCGGAGAGGCCCGTCACCGGCGCGCCGCGCCAGTAACGTTCGCCCGACGATGGCGGCAGCAGGCCCACGGCGACGCGACCGAGTGTGGACTTGCCGCAGCCCGATTCGCCGACCAGGCCGACGACTTCCCCGGGCGCAATCGCGAGCGACACCCGATCGACCGCGTGAACGACCTCCTCGCGAACGCCGGCGCCGAACACGTTGCCGATCTTCGCCGCCAGATCGAGCGACTTCACGAATCGCTTCGACACGCCCTCGAGTTCCATCAGCGCCGTTCCCTGCGCCAGCGGGGCCGCCACGGTACCGTCCGGTGCCTGCATCATCATCGGCGCAATCCCGCTCGCGCCTGCCGCAAACGCCGCCGCGCTGCCCACGACTGGCGTGCCATCACCTTCCGGGGACACTTCGGCGACACTCATGCGCGAGCGCCTTCGAACGCCACCAGCGGATGATGGCAGCGTACGCCGCGGTCCCCGTTACCCGGCGGGACATCGCGCATCGCGGGCGCTTCGCCGCACGCGTCCGAGGCCCGCGAGCAGCGTTCACGAAACGCGCAACCGCGGGGCAACGCGAGCATCGACGGCGTCATGCCCGGAATCTGCTTCAGTCGCGCGCCATGCGGATTGCGCGAGGGCACCGAATCGAGCAGACCCTGCGTGTAAGGATGGGCGGGTGCGGCGAGCACGTCCTCGCAACTACCGGTTTCGACGATGCGGCCGGCGTACATCACACAGACCCGGTCGGCGAGTCCCGCCACCACCGAAAGGTCGTGGGTAATCCAGATCAGCGCGGTGCCGGTCTCGCGCGCAAGCTTCTGCATCTCGTAGAGGATCTGTCCCTGGATGGTGACGTCGAGCGCGGTGGTCGGCTCGTCGGCGATGATCAGATCGGGCCGGTTGAGGAGCGCGATCGCAATCGCCACGCGCTGGCGCATGCCCCCCGAGAACTGATGCGGATAGGCACGCAGCCGCTCGTCCGGCGACGCGATGCCGACCGCGACAAGCGCGGCGCGCGAGCGTGCCAGCGCCGCCTCGGCGCTGACCTTTTCGTGCGCCAGGATGGTCTCGGTCATCTGCCGGTCGATGCGCAGCACCGGATTGAGCGTCATCATCGGATCCTGGAAGATCATCGCGACGCGATTGCCTCGCAGCTGCCGCATCGACTCCGCCGGCAGCCCAACCAGCTCCTGACCGGCGAGCCGGATGCTGCCTTCGACGATGCGGCCCGGCGGGTCGACCAGGCCGATGATCGAGTAGCCGGTGATCGACTTCCCCGACCCCGACTCGCCGACCAGACCGAGCACCTCGCCACGTCGCAGCGAGAACGAAACATCGTCCACCGCCTTGACGACCCCGGCCTTGGTGAAAAAATGCGTGCGCAGGCCGCGCACGTCGAGCAGCGGCGCCTCGCTCATTTCTGCAACCGCGGATTGAGCACGTCGCGCAACTGGTCGGCGACCAGGTTGATGCTCACGATCGTGCACAGCAGCGCGATGCCCGGAAAAAAGCTGATCCAGTACTTGCCGGAGAGCAGGTACTGGTAGCCGTTGGCGATCAGCAGCCCCAGCGAAGGCTCGGTGATCGGCAGGCCGAGGCCCAGGAACGAAAGCGTCGCCTCGAGTGCGATCGCATGGGCGACCTGCACGGTCGCTACGACGATCAGCGGGGGCAGGCAGTTAGGCAACAGGTGCCGGAATACGATGGTGGAAGGCGGCAGCGCGAGGCAGCGCGCCGCCTCAATGTATTCCTTGCGCCGCTCGACCAGCGCCGTGCCGCGCACCGTGCGGGCGTAGTAGGCCCACTGGATCCAGACCAGCGCGGCGATCACCTTGCCGATCCCCTGCCCCAGCACGGCGATCAGGATCAGCGCGATCAGGATCGCCGGGAACGAGAGCTGGATGTCGACGATCCGCATGATCAGCGTGTCGATCCGCCCGCCGACGTACGCGGCGACGAGCCCCAGCGCGAGGCCGATCAGCAACGCGAATAGCGTGCTCGCGGCGCCGACCCCCAGCGAAATTCGCAGGCCGTAGAAGATCGCCGACAGCATGTCGCGCCCCTGATCGTCGGTACCCAGCCAGAACGTCCCGCCGGCGGACGTCGGCGACCCCGGCGGCACTCGCGAGTCCATGATGTCGAGTTGGGCTAGATCATAGGGATCCTGCGGCGACACCAGCGGCGCGAACAGCGCGAGACACACGATCACGCCGAACAGCGCGAGTCCGAACACCGCGACCGGATTGGCGAGGAAGTCGCTGACCACCCGCCGGAACGGGGTCTCGGCAACGCGCTGGCTGGCGGCATCGCTTGCGAGGTCCAGGCCTCCGTCGATTTCGGGGAGCGTGCTCATCGGCCGTCGGACTAGCCCTTGCTCTCGGTCAGGCGCACGCGCGGATCGAGCGTTGAATACAGCAGGTCGACCAGCAGGTTGATCGCGATGACGATGACGACGATGATCAGCAGGTAGGCGACGATCACCGGGCGGTCGAGCAGGTTGATCGAGTCGATCAGGAGCTTGCCCATGCCCGGCCAGGCGAACACGCTCTCGGTGACGATCGCGAACGCGATCACCGAGCCGAATTCGAGGCCGATCACGGTGACGATCGGGATCAGGATGTTGCGCAGCACGTGCACGCCGATCACTCGCGAGTTGGGCAGCCCCTTGGCGCGGGCGAACTTCACGTAGTCCTGCAGCAGCGCCTCGCGGGTGCCGGCGCGGGTCAGCCGGATGAGCAACGCGAGCTTGAACAGCGCCAGATTGGTCGCCGGCATGATCAGGTGCCGCCAGCCCTCGATCGACAGGAACGACACCGGCACGCCGACAACGTCGACCGTCGGCCCGCGGCCGTTGGAAGGCAGCCAGCCCAGCATCACCGAGAACACCATGATCAGCATCAGGCCGACCCAGAACGTCGGCAGCGAGAAGCCGAGGATCGAGCCGGCCATGATCGAGCGCCCCGAGATCGAGTCGGGTCGCAAGCCGGCCCACAAGCCGAGCGGAATGCCGAAGAGGACCGCGATCAGCATCGCGGCGAAGGCGAGTTCCATGGTCGCGGGCATGCGTTCGAGAATCAAGCTCAGCGCCGGTGTCGCATGGACGAACGACTTGCCGAGGTCGCCCGCCAGCGCGCCCTTGAGAAACGTCGTGTATTGCTGATGAAGCGGCTTGTCGAGACCCAGCGCCTCGATCGCGCGTTCCCGCTCCAGCTGGTCCGCCTGCGGGTTGATCAGGATGTCGACCGGGTTGCCCACCGCATACACGCCGACGAAGACCAGCAAAGACATGAGCGCCAGCACGAGCACGCTCTGCATACTGCGGCGGATCACATAGACGAGCATGGCGGTACGAGGCGTGGATGGATTGGCAATGGCGGTCCGGTAACGTCCGCGCGCACCCGTGTTGCTTGCATTGCGGGATGGGCAGCCCGGCCGCGCCTCACGCCGACTTCAGCGGCTACGGGCGCCGCCGCTCCCACCACGCGGCGAGTTCCCCGACAATGCCGCGGCGGAAGGCGAGCACGCAGACGACGAAGATCATGCCGGTGACGATCGTCACCCACTGCCCGAATGGTGCGAGGTAGTTCTCCAGCGCGATGATCACGAACGCGCCGACCACCGGCCCGAAGATGGTGCCCATTCCGCCGAGCAGCACCATCAGCACGACCTCGCCCGACATGTTCCAGTGCACGTCGGTCAGCGAAGCCAGCTGGAAGACGATCGCCTTGGTGGCGCCCGCCAGCCCAGACAGCGTCGCCGACAGCACGAAGGCCAGCAGCTTGTAGCGATCGGCGTCGTAGCCGAGCGAAATGGCCCGCGGCTCGTTCTCGCGGATCGCCTTCAGCACCTGACCGAACGGCGAGTGGATCACCCGGTATATCAGCAGGAATCCGCCGATGAATATGGCCAGCACCAGGTAGTACATGTTCATGGGCTGCGCGAGGTCGATGATGCCGAACAGCATGCCGCGGGGAACCGACTGGATGCCGTCCTCACCGTGCGTGAACGGGGTCTGCAGGTAGAAGAAGTACATCATCTGCGCGATGGCCAGCGTGATCATCGCGAAATAGATGCCCTGGCGGCGGATCGCAATCAGGCCGGTGGCAATGCCGAGCAGTCCGGACGCGGCGGTGCCGGCGAGGATCGCGAGTTCGGTCGGGAAGCCCCAGAACTTCGCCGCCTGCGCCGACACGTAACCGGCGGTACCGAGGAACATCGCGTGTCCGAACGACAGCAGCCCGCCGAAGCCGAGCAAGAGGTTGAAGGCGCACGCGAACAACGCGAAGCACAGCGCCTTCATCATGAACACCGGGTAGACCCCGACCCAGGGCGCGACCGCCAGGATCGCGGCCATGATGAGGATCGCGCGCCCGGGATTGCGAAGCCCGCCCGCGTTCGCAGTGCCCGCGGGCGGCGCTGCAGGCGTCGTGGGGGTCGAATCGCTCACGCTCAACGCTCGCGCCCGAATAGGCCCGAGGGCCGCAGGATCAGCACGATCACCATGACCACGAAGATCACGGTATTAGACGCCTCGGGATAGAACACCTTGGTCAGGCCCTCGACCAACCCGAGCAGGAATCCGGTGAGCACCGAACCGAGAATCGAGCCCATGCCGCCGATCACCACCACCGCGAACACGACGATGATCAGGTCCGCGCCCATCAACGGGTTCACCTGGTAGATCGGCGCGGCCATCACACCCGCCAGCGCCGCGAGCCCGACGCCGAAGCCGTAGGTCAGCGTGATCATTCGCGGCACGTTGATGCCGAAGGACTGCACCAGCGAGGGGTTCTCGGTGGCCGCGCGCAGATACGCACCGAGCCTGGTGCGTTCGATCACGAACCAGGTCGCGAGGCACACCACGAGCGACGCGATCACCACCCAGCCGCGGTACTTGGGCAGGAACATGAAGCCGAGGTTGATTCCCCCGGCGAGTTCGGGGGGAATCTGGTAGGGCAGTCCCGAAGAGCCGTACTCGTTGCGGAACAGGCCCTGGATCACCAGCGCGAGGCCGAAAGTCAGCAGCAGCCCGTACAAGTGATCGAGCTTGTACAGGCGCGCAAGCATGGTGCGCTCGATGATCACACCGGTGGCACCGACCACGATGGGCACGATGACCAGCGACCACCAGTAGCCGATCCCCAGCTTGTTCAGCAGAAACCAGGCGCAGAACGCGCCCATCATGTACTGCGCGCCGTGGGTGAAGTTGATGATGTTGAGCAGGCCGAAGATCACCGCGAGGCCGAGCGACAGCATCGCGTAGAACGAGCCGTTGATGAGCCCGATCAGGAGCTGGCCGAACAGCGCCTGCGTGGATACGCCGAAGATTTCAGTCATGAGACGGAGACGGCGCTCGGGCTATCCGCTTGTCGTTCCCGCGCAGGCGGGAACCCAGTGTCGTTGCATTGCCTGGCACTACACGCGAGTTTGTACGAAAGACGCTGGATCCCCGCCTGCGCGGGGATGACGCATTCGCATTCCGATTGCGAGCCGCGTTCGCGGCTCGCAATCGGGCGAATGCGTCATTTGACCAGCGGGCAACCGCCATCCGCCATCGGCCGGAACGCCTGGTCGGCGGGAATCGTCGCGCGGATCTTGTGGTAGTCCCAGGGACCCTTCGATTCCGCGGGCTTCTTGACCTCGACCAGGTACGCCGGATGGATCTTGCGGCCGTCGGCGCGGATCATGCCCTTGCCGAATAGCGGATCGTCCGTCGGCATCGCCTTCATCCGCGCGATCACCTTGGTGCCATCGTCGCCCTTGAGCGCCTCGACCGCCTTCAGGTAGTGCAGCACCGCCGAATAGACGCCGGCGTGGATCATGGTCGGGTGGATGTTCTTGTTCGAGGCTGCGAAGCGCTTGGCGAACGCGCGCGACTCGTCGGTCCGGTCCCAGTAGAACGTCTCGGTGAAAATCAAGCCCTGGGCCGTCGGCAGCCCCAGCGCGTGCACGTCGGTGATGAACACCAGCAGGCCGGCGAGGCTCTGCCCGCCCTTGACGATCCCGAACTCGGCGGCCTGCTAGATAGAATTGGTCGTGTCGCCGCCGGCATTGGCAAGGCCGATGAACTTCCCCTTCGACGACTGCGCTTGCAGCAGGAACGAGCTGAAATCCTGCGTGTTCAGCGGATGGCGGACCTTTCCCAACACCTTGGCGCCGTTCTTCAACGCCACCGCCTCGGTGTCGCGCTCCAGCGCGTGCCCGAACGCATAGTCGGCAGTCAGGAAGAACCACGAGTCGCCGCCGGTCTTGACGATCGCGCTTCCGGTGCCATTGGCGAGCATCCAGGTGTCATAGGTCCAGTGGACGGTGTTCGGCGAGCAGGCCTTGCCGGTCAGGTCCGACGACGCGGCGCCGGAGATCAGGAATGCCTTGCCCTTGTCGCGGGTCAGCTGGTTCACCGCGAGCGCGACACCCGAATTCGGCGTGTCGACGATTACGTCGACCTTGTCGACGTCGTACCACTGGCGGGCGACGCCGCTGCCCACGTCCGGCTTGTTCTGGTGATCGGCGGACACGAACTCGACCTTGATGCCCTTCCTCGCCGCGCCGAAGTCCTCGACCGCCAACCGTGCTGCGAGGACCGAACCGACCCCGGAGAGTTCGGTGTAGAGGCTCGACATGTCGGTCAGGATGCCGATCTTAACGACGCCATCCGAAATCTGCGCTTGCGCGGCACCTGCGAGAAGCGTGCTCGCGACGGCGGCTGCCGCCAGAGTTCGTTTCATCGATTTCATGCGTTTGCTCCTTGGTGG
>JBKKAZ010000103.1:0-3317 GCA_046714435.1 Casimicrobiaceae bacterium | reverse complement strand
CCGACCAGCCGGTCGTTGGTGTCCACCACTGGCGCGCGCACCAGGTCGTAGCGCGCGAACGCGCTGGCGGCGACGCCGGCCTTTTCGTGCTGGAGCAGCTTCACCGACGGCGGCCGCATGACTTCCTCGACGCGCTTCGTCGGGTCGTTGACGATGAGCGCGTTGATCGGCAGCACGCCGAGCAGCTTCTCGCTGCCGTCGACGACGAACACCTGGTCGGTCTGCGATGGCAATTCGTCGAACCGGCGCAAGTAGCGCAGCACGGTCTCCAGCGTGACGTCGGGGCGCACCTGCACGTCCTCGAAATCCGCGAGCGCACCGACCATGTCCTCGTCGAACGACATCGCCGCGCGGAGTTGCTCCCGCGCGTCGACCGGCATGCGCTCGAAAACGTCGTCGATGACCTCCTGCGGCAGGTCGTCGGCGATTCCGGCGAGCTCGTCGGCCTCCAGCGTCTCGGCTGCGGCCACCAGCTCCTCGGTGTCCATCGACTCGATTAGCGATTCGCGGACCGCGTCGGAGACCTCGATCAGGATATCGCCGTCGCGCTCGGCCTTGACCAGGTCCCAGATGTAGAGCCGCTCGTCGAGCGGCAACGCCTCGAGGATGTAGGCGATGTCGGCCGGATGCAGCCGGTCGAGCCGGCGCTGCAGCAGCGCGCGGTTCTGCTTGGTAACCAGCGACTCGACCAGCCCCGCGCGCTCGGCGTCGGGCGCGTGCGCGGCCTGCTCGTGGACCAGCCCTTCTACGAGCCGGTTCTTGCGGAGCAGCGCGGTGACGTCGTTGAGCGCATCCTCGACGCGCGCAGGCGCCTCGTGCCGGTCCGCCGGCTTCGGGTCGAGGATTTCGGACATGGCGCGGGCGTGCTCAAGGAGCTGAAATCGGACTGCGGGACCGTGCGCATTCTACGCGCGAACGCCGGTTGTAGCGCGGAGCGACGTGGTCGCAGCCAACGACCCGATGACATCGAAAAAACCCCGCCGCAGCGGGGTCGGAGGAAGAAGGTGCGGGCGACGGTTCCTCGCCGCCGCCTGCCGGCCGGGCCTGGGGTGCCCGGCCGGTGAAACGTTCAGATGCGCTTGCCGTGCCGCAGTTCGGCGGCCTTGACCTGGCCGTCCTGCAGCGCGCGCGCCTGTTGCACCTGGTCAGCCTTGGCCGCGATCTCTTGCTGGCGCATCGCCACCGTGTTCGGGTCCGGGTGCTTCATTCCGTTCACGACCAGCTCGAGCACGCCCGCGCTCGCGGCGATCGTGATGATCGCGATGGCGAATCTCGCGGTCCGGGTCGTCGACTTGTAAGCGTTCATGGCGGCTCCTCGGTTCGATTCGGTTGGCACCTTGCCCGGGGCTTCGTGGACGGGCGTGCAGTGCATGGGTCGAACCTTACGGAACCGCGCCATGACCCTCAATCGCGGTGCGACGGAGCGGGGGATTGCGCGGATGAAACCGGGAAATCCGGGGCAGGTCGCGCGAGTCCGGGTCGGGCGGTGGCCCGCACAGCGGCCCGCGCACGAGGATTTCGCGGCGCGAAAACTCGACATCCTTCGCGCGCAGGCGCATCGCGTACATGATGCGCAGTCCCATGCGCTACAGCAGGGCGCCGATCAGCCGGTGCACGCCGTCGAGGCGAGCCAGCACCTGCGCGACCTCCTCGCGTGAGCACGACTGGGAGTCGTGCAGACGCCTTGGCCGACTGGACGCCGCCATCCGCCCCGCGACGGTCAGCGAAGTCAGGAAGGCCTCTACCTCCGTCGCCCCGAACGCGGAGGGGTGGCGCTTGCCATGGAAAATGATGAAGCGTCTAATCCAGTCGCAATACGCCTGTTCGGTGCGGATGCTGTAATGCTCGAGCCGGATCCTGTCGCGGACCCGGTCGAGCAGCAAGACCGGCGGAACCGCCGCAATGAAACAGCGCCTTTCGGCCCCCGAATCGCAATCAAGAGCCATGATTCTCGGCAATTTCCCACCGCCGCCCCATAGGCCGTTTGATCGATCACGGCTGCGGATTCCGGCCGAAACGCCCCATTTCGACCCGGCGCTTTCGCCCCACACATCACGTTGGGCAGCTATTGGAGATGTGCCATGGCAACCACCAAAGTGGTAACTGGCATGACACTAACCGCCACCGCGCTGAAGCTCGTTGCCATCTGCCTGGTCGCCATTCCACCCACCCACGCACAGCCAACCGCTACGATCCATCGACTTGGCATCCTATCGGGCGGCCCGGCGACCGCGCGACCCATTGAGGCGTTCCGTCAAGGCCTGCGGGAGCTTGGATGGATTGAAGGCCGGAACATCGTGATCGAGCAACGCTTTGCGGACGGACGGACAGACAGACTGCCCGCTCTCGCGGCTGAGCTGATTGCGCTCAAGGTTGACGTCATCGCCGCAGGTCCGACGCCCCCAGCCGTCGCCGCCAAGAACGCCACCGGGACTATTCCAATTGTGATGCTTGGTACAGCCGAGCCTGTCGAGCTCGGACTGATCGCGAGCCTCGCGCGTCCTGGCGGAAACATTACCGGGCTCTCCTGGAGCGTCAACCTCGAGATCATCGGCAAGGGACTTGAGCTCTTGAAGCAGGCGTTGCCAAGGGCGAGACACGTCGCAATCCTCTGGAATTCGAGCAATCCGGCCCACGTGATCGCGGTCAGAGAAGTGAAGCTCTCGGCTCGGTCGACTGGGTTGGAGCTCCTTCTGCTGGACCTACGAGGACCCGACGAGTTCGATCGCGCCTTCGCGACGATGGCAAAGCAACGCGTTGACGCAGTCCTTGTAGTCGCGGACACATTGTTCGCCTCTCACCGAACACGAATCGCCGAACTTGAAGCCCGCCACGGACTGCCCTCGATGCACGGACTTCTTCAAGATGTCGAGGCCGGCAGCCTCATGTCCTACGGCCCCGATCTGGTCGCAGTCTATCGGCGTGGGGCATTCTTCGTAGACAAGATCTTGAAGGGGGCCAAGCCCGCCGACCTCCCCGTCGAGCAGCCTACAAAGTATGACCTGGTGATCAATCTCAAGACCGCGAAGGCCCTCGGTCTGGCAATTCCGCCATCGCTCCTTCTGCGAGCGGCGCACGTAATTGAGTGATCGCATGCTGCCCAACCCAGCGGTCAACCGGACGCGCCGGTTTATGTCTTCTACTTGGCGCGCGTCATCGCGGCGCGCCGGTTACCTTGGTCGTTGAGGCTGTAGAAAAACCCCTCACGAAGCATCGGAGGCACGATGCGCAGAAAACGACCTCTCAGAACGCGCTGTATTCAACGCTACGCCGATCGGGAGGGGTCAACGGACCCCGGGAACTTGCGCACGTGATCC
>JBKKAZ010000102.1:0-13312 GCA_046714435.1 Casimicrobiaceae bacterium | reverse complement strand
GGGTGTCAGATCGTGGCGACGACGTGGCCGGTCTTCGCGGCCTCGACGATGGCGTCGACCACGCGCAGATTCTGCAAGCCGTCCCGCGCGCTGATGAGCGGCTTCGCCCTGCCGCGGATCACGTCGGCGAAGTGCACGATCTGCCGCTCCAGCGGGTCGACGACTTCAAGCTCGACCACGCTCGTTTCGAGCGCCTTGTGCCACGAGCGATCGGCCGCGGATGAATAGCACTGAAGCCGCATCGTGGGAATCGCGAGCGATCCGAGGGTGCCGGCGACGAGGTAGCAGTCGTCGTCGTCGGTGTGCGCCTTCGCGTAGCGCGGGTCTTCGCCGGAGGTGTGCTCCCAGCTCCGGTCGGAGGCCGCGGTATCGGACAGCATGAACGTGCCCAGCGCGCCGTTGGCGAAGCGGAGCGCAATCGCCGCCGTGTCCTCCACCGGGAAATTGCGCGTGGCGCTGGAGGTAAAGGCGTGCACAGCGACGATCTCGCCGCACAGCGAGCGCAGGTTATCGACCTCGTGAATCATGTTGAGCAGGATGGGGCCGCCCCCGGGTTCCCGGCGCCAGGCAAACGGGCCGTCGAAATAGCCCTCGTTCTCGGCCTTGTAGAAGAGCACAGTGCCAACCACCGCGACGATCTTGCCGAGAGCCCCGCTCGCGATGACCTCGGCGGCCTTGGCCATGATCGAGCCGTGGCGGCGATGGTGCCCGACCAGCAAGGGCACGTTGGCGGCGTCCGCCGCCTCGCACAGCCGGATGCCGGCGGCAAGCGTGTGTGCCACCGGCTTCTCGACGAGCGCGGGTATCCGGGCCGCGACGCATTCGAGCGCCTGGTCGACGTGCATCTGGTTCGGGGTCGCCAGGATCATCCCGTCGGGGCGGTCCTTGGCGAACAGCTCGGCCAGCGACTTGTACCAGGGAACGCCCAGCGCGTGCGCGTGGTCGGCGGCCGCGGCGGCCGGGTCGACGATGCCCGCCAGCGCGCACCCGTCGTTCTTCACGATGTGTTCGATGTGCCGCTTGCCGATCTGGCCGGCGCCGGCGACTGCGATGCGAACCTTGGGTACAGGCATGGTCTTCGTACGCTTCCGACCCTGGGACGCATCACGCGCGGCCGGCGCTAGCAGTATCGATGCAGGACGATAGGGTTGCCGGCGTCTTTTGTCCATGCAATGACGGCAATAACGTCTATTGCATTTCCAATAGACACTCGCGCTGTGGTCGGTCCTCGGGGATCATGGGTGCGCGTCGAGCGTCGCGGCGGTCCAGGCCCCGCCGTTCCTGTGCGATGCAATGGCGGCCTCGATGAAGGCCATGCCGAGGACGCCGTCGCACGCGGTGGCGAACGAGCAGGCGAGGGGATTGGCGGGCCGGCCCTCGCGGCGGGCGAATATCGCTTCCGCGGCATCCGCATAGATGTTGCCGAACGCGCCGAAATAGCCTTCCGGATTGCCCGCCTTGGTGCGCGACCAATGCTTCGCGGTGTCGCACAGATACGCTTCGCCGCGGCGCAGGATGCGATACGGCGCGCCGTCCGCGCGCAGCTGGAGCTCGTCCGGCTGCTCCTGATCCCAGTGCAGGCTCGCCTTTTCCCCGAACACCCGGATGCGAAGGCCGTGGCCATTGCCAGCCGCCACCAGGCTGGCCCACAGCTGACCGCGCGCGCCGCCGCCGAAGCGCAGGCTCACGAAAGCATTGTCGTCGGCCACGCGCCCGGGGACCATCGTCGTCAGCTCGGCGGACAGCATTTCGATTTCGAGCCCGGTCATCCTGCGCAACAGGTGGTGGGCATGCGTGCCGATGTCCCCCAGCACCGTCGACGGCCCGGCGATCGCCTTATCGACGCGCCACGCCATTTTGGCGTCCCCTTCGGCTTCGATCAGGCGGTTGCGCGTGCCGTGCGCGTACTCGACCGTGACCACGCGAATCCCGCCCAGCGCGCCGGATTCCACCTGATGCCGCGCCTCGGCCACCATCGGATAGGCGCTGTAGTTGTGCGTCAGCGCGAACACGACGCCGTGCGTTGCCGCCGCCTGCTCGACGGCGATGGCGTCGGCAAGCGACGTCGTCATCGGCTTGTCGCAGATGACGTCGATGCTGTTGCGGATGAAGGCGAGGCTGGCCGCCGCGTGCGTGTCGTTGTGCGTGACTATGCTCACGCACTCGATGCCGTCGCCCCGTTGCGCTTCGGCCTCCGCCATCGCCGTGAAGTCGGGATAGACGCGGTCGGGCGCAATTCCGAGCTCCTCGCCCATGGCGCGGTTGGACGCTGCGTTCCGCGAAAAGGCGCCCGCGACGAGTTCGAACCGGCCGTCCAGACGCGCGGCCCGCCGGTGCGCCGGGGCGATGCCGGCGCCCGGGCCGCCGCCGACCATGCCCAGCCTGAGCGGTCGCGTCATTGCATGCTCACGGCAAGTGTCTGGAGACCCCCGAAGTCGGCCACGTAGGTCTGCCCCTTGCGCAACGGCGAGGGCAGCGTGAGCGAACCGGTGGACAGCAAGTCGTCGGCGGCGAGTCCGATGCCCCGCGCGGACAGTCCGTTCACCGTCTCGACGAGTATGTCGACGGGATCGCGACGGAACTCGCCGGCGTAAACCTTGATCGGAGCCCCGGCATCGATCCGCGCAACGATCGGCAGTTTCTCGAAGTCGATGCCCTTCCATTCGGCAATGCCGTCGCCAACGACATAGCCGCCGCCAGTGCCATTGTCGGCAATGGCGTCATGGGTCGTAAATTTGCGCCGGCCGGTTGCGAGCGCAAACCGGTTGCCCGCGAGCTCGAGTCCCGGATGGAACACGAGCAGCGGCTCGAGCTCGGCACGCGTGTACGCTCGCGAACGCGCCGGCACGCCCTCGCGGAAGCGGAACGCAAACTCACATTCGACCTTGTAGCCATCGAACAGCGATGCGGGCACCTCGCCGGGATTCGGGAACATCCGGGTCGAGAGCAATCGGCCGGTGATCGGTCCGTCGTGTCCTTCGAGAATCTGCACGGCCCGCACCGCGGCACCAACCTTCCAACCCACGCAACGATCGCCGATGAGCTCGGCCATCCGGTCCTGGATGGCGAAGGCGTCCGCCCGCGAGGCGGGCGCGGCGTCGGCCGGGGGGAGCGCAATGGTGCCGCACGTGCCCCAGGCTTGCGCCAGCGACTGTGCAAGCTGCTCGAACGATGCTTTCATCGAATGCTCCATGGGGGGCGCGGCGACCGGAACCGTGACCAGCCGGCGCCGCGGGATTCGTTGGGGTCGTGCTCAAGCCTTCGTTTTCGCCAGGACGCCGAACATTCCCGCCGGTCGCACCATCAGCACGATGATGAGCAGGATGAAGGCATAGATGTCCTTGTAGCTCCCGGACAGGTAGCCCGCGCCGAGACTCTCGACCACCCCGACGAGCAGGCCGCCCAGCACCGCGCCGGGAAGGCTGCCGAAACCGCCGATCACCGCGGCCGCGAAAGCCTTGATCAGGATCCCGATGCCCATCAGGACCTGCACGTAGTTGATCGGCCCCACCAGGACGCCGGCCGCTGCGCCAAGCGCGCAGCCCACACCGAAGATGACCGAGATGGTCAGCGGGACGTTGATGCCCATCAGATAGGCAATGTCCTTGTTGCCCGCGACGGCCCGTACCGCGAGGCCGAGCCGGGTCTTCTTGAGGAACAGGTGCAACGCCGTCATCAGCACGAGGGCTGCGACCACGATCCACACATAGGACGCCGGAAGCGTCAGGTTGCCGAGTTCGATTGGCATGCCGAAACTGATCGGGAAGGGCTGCGCCTTCGGCCCCCAGATCAGGAACGCGACGTTCTGCAGCACGACCGACATGCCGAAACCGCAGATGACCATTGCCATCCCCGCCACCGTGTAGCCGCCTCCTCCCTTCAGGATCCGGCGATAGAACACGCGCTCGATGACAACGCCGACCAGTCCGGTGAGGATCATCGATCCGAGCAGCACCAGCGGGAAGGGGAGGTTAAACGTGTTGAACACGGCCATGCCGATGAATGCCCCGAGCATGTAGATTTCGCCGTGCGCGAAATGCACGACGTCGAGGCCCGCGTAGATGAGCGAAATCCCGATCGCGACCAGCCCGTACACCATGCCGAGTGACAGTCCGACGATGACGAGGTCGATGAAATAGCCCATGGCTCAACTCCTTGCGCGTTCGTCCGGCCGTCAGATCGACAACTTCTGGTCGCGGTCCGCGACCGTTCCGCCCAGATAGGACAAGCGTACGGCGTCGTCCTTGATCAGGTCTTCGGCGGGCCCCTCGAGGTGAATGACGCCGTCCTTGATCACGTAGCCGTAATCGGCCAGCAGCAGGGCCATCCGCACGTTCTGCTCGACCAAGAGCAGCGTCATGCCATCGCGGCAGATGCGGGCGACCGCGCGGAAGATGTCGAGCACCACCTGAGGCGCGAGCGCCGAGCTCGGCTCGTCCAGCAGCATCATCTTGGGCTCGGACATGAGGCCGCGCGCGACGCACAGCATCTGCAGCTGGCCGCCGGAAAGCGTTCCGGTCAATTGCCGCCGCCGTTCCTCGAGGATCGGGAAATACGCGTAGGCGCGCTCCAGGCCCCTCCTGCGCACGGCGCGCTCCGGCCGTATATGCGCGCCCAGCAGCAGGTTCTCCTCGACTGTCATCGCCGGGTAGGCCTCCTTGCCCTGAGTGACCTGCACCAGGCCGCGGCGGACGATGAGGTCCGGCCGCAGGTTGTCGATGCGCTCGCCGTCGAAGGTGATCGAGCCGCTCCACGGCTTGAGGAGCCCCGAAATCACCTTCAGCATCGTCGACTTGCCCGTGCCGTTGCCGCCCAGCAGCGCGACGATCCGGCCACGCTCCACCGAGAGCGTCACGCCGTTGAGTATCTGCACGTTGCCGTAGCCGCCAACGACACCGGTGGTCTTCAGCATGGGATTGGCCGTGGTCATGCGGGATTCATGGTTAGGATCGCCGGGGCGTGGGACGCGCTACGCGCCGGCCACTTTGGCGTAGCGGGACTCCAGTCCCTTGACGATGGCGATCATCGTGTCGATCGTCGGCGTCGGGACCCCGTGCTCCCGGCCGAGCCGCGACACCGAGCCGTGGATGGTGTCGATTTCGGTCGGCCGTCGGTGGGCGATGTCGGTCGCCATCGACGACTTGCTCGCGCCGGTGCCGCCTCCGCCCACGGCGGTGAGCTTATCGAAGATCGCGCGCGTTTCGGCCTCTCCAAGCGCGACACCGCAGGCGCGCGCGACGGCCGCGGCCTCGTCGAGACCCTTCAGTACCACGGCGCGCAGCTCCGGCACCGCGACGATCTCCGCCGACGGCAGGTCGGTCGCCGCCGACACGGCGCCAAGCGCGACATTGCCGAGGAGCTTCTGCCACTTTTCCTTCTTAATGTTCTCGCTGGCCAAGGTCGGCAGACCATGCCGCGTGAACGCGTCGGCAATGGCCACGGCGCGCCCGGAGCGGCCGCCTTCGAGTTCGCCGACGTAGCTTGGCAAGTCGCCGAAGTTCATGATCACGCCCGCTTCGACGACGGTAGCGCCTTGCGCCGTCAGCCCGCCGAGCATGTGCCGGGGCCCGAGGATCCGCCCGAGCGTCTCCTCGTGGCCGAGGCCGTTCTGGAACGAAATGACCGTGGTCGATCCGGTGACGAGATGCCGGACGGAGCGCGCTGCCGCCTCGTTGGCGTACGCCTTGCATTGGAACAGGATGACGTCCGCCGCCGCGATCGATTGCGGATCGACCGTCGCCGGAACGCGCACGGTCCGGTCGCCGCCATGCCCGACGATCTTCAGACCCTCGCGATTGATCGCGTCGACGTGCTCGGCCCAGACGTCGACCAGCGTGACGTCGAGCCCGCCTCCTGCGAGCAGCCCGCCGAACAGGCAGCCCATGGCGCCGCCGCCCACGATCACGACCTTCGGTTCCGGGTTGCCCGCATTCACTATCCGCGCAGGAATGCCCGCACTTCCGCGTCCTGCATCTCCTTTCCGAGATAGGCTTCGATCACGCGATGGTCGTCCTTGATGGCCGCGGGCGGTCCCTCGGCGATTTTCTCGCCGTGTTCCAGGACCGAGACCACATCGCAGGTATCCATCACGACCTTGAGGATGTGCTCGATGATGACCACCGTGAGGCCGAAGCGCTCCTTCAGCGCCAGAACCGTGCTGAGCACCTTGTCGACGTTGACCGGCGAGAGCCCTGCGGCCGGCTCGTCCAGCATCAGCAGGCTCGGCCGCATCGCCATCGCCCGGCCCAGCGCGAGCAGGCGGCGCTGCCCTCCCGACAGCTCGCCCGCCGGCATGCGCGCGTAATCGGCAAGCCCGATGAAGGCGAGCAGTTCCATCATCTCGGCGCGTACGCGGCGTTCTTCCTCCCAGACCGACATCGCGCCGACCACCGCCGAGGGAATGCCGTAATGCGTGTGGCGGTGATGGCCTACGAGCAGGTTCTCGAGCACCGTCATCTGCGCGAAGATGCGCAGCATCTGGAACGTGCGGGCGATTCCCCGGTGCGCGATTTCGTGCGCCTGGAGACGGGTGATGTCTTCGCCTTTGAAGTACATGCTGCCGCCCGGCTCCGGTTTGTAGACGCCGGAGATCAGGTTGAAGAGCGTGCTCTTGCCGGACCCGTTGGGCCCGATGATGCCCCGGATCTCGCCCTCCTCGAGGTTCAGGTCGACGTTCGACACGGCGACCAGCCCGCCGAAGTGCTTGGTGAAGCCGGTGACCTCAAGCAGCATCTTTCTTCGCCTTCCGGATCGCGATGAAGCCGCGGGTGACGAAGTAACGGTCGATCAGGCCGCCGATCCCGGTCGGCATGAACATCACCGTCAGCACGATCACCAGGCCGAAGATCAGCATCTGGTACAGGTAGTAGTCCCGCGTGAGATCGAAGATGATCGTCACCAGGGTCGCACCGATGATGCCGCCCCAGATGTGACCGATGCCCCCGAGCACGACCATCAGCAACAGCGTCACCATCTCGGCGAGCATGTAGCTGTTGGGATGGATGAATCCCGGCGTCATGTGGGCGGCGAGGCTCCCGGCGCAGCCCGCGTACAGCGCGCTGAGGACGAAGGCGAGCGTCTTGTACTTCTGCACGTTGATGCCGGCGGCGGCCGCCGCGAGCGGGTCTTCGCGCAGCGCTTTGAAGGCGCGCCCGATGTTCGATCGCAGGATGCAGAAGGAGAAATACACGCCGACCAGGGCCAGAGGCATCGCCACGTAGTAATAGCGGAGGTGGGTATTCAGCTTGAATCCAAACAGGTCGGGCGCCGGGATGTCGCCGTAGCCGATCGAGGCGCCGAGGTAATCGGTCGCTGAGATGAAAATGCGAACCGACTCCGCCAGACCGAGCGTCGCCAGGGCGAGATACGCGCCCTCGAGCCGGAACGACGGGATGCCGACGATCGCGCCGGCGAGGGCGGTGACCAGCATCGCACCCGGAAGGGCGACCCAGAATGGCGCGCCGAACTTGGTGGCGAGGACGGCCGACGTGTACGCACCGATCGCCATCAGCGCGATGTGGCCCACGGTGACCTGGCCCGCAAAGCCTTTGACGATATTGAGGCCGACGGCAAGAATGATATTGATGAGAATCAGGTCCAGCAGGAAGCGCTGGTAGTTGTTGAAAGCGAACCACGGAAGCGCGATCAGCGCGCCGAACCCGATCAGCCACGGCATCAGGTGCCGGGCGGATGTCATGCGCCCCTCAGTCGCCTCCGTCACCGGCGCACGCTCGTCCGTTCCGTTGGTTGTCATACGCGGCTTCCCACTGCTTCAGCGCATCGTGCTGGAGAGAGTGATCGCGGGCAGGCCGCGCCGCCGGACGGGGGACATATCCCGTCCGGCGCGGACCTTCGCGTGCAGCGATACCGGCTGGCTAGCTACTTGGCCAGACCGAAGTCCTTGTCGAATGACACGCGGGCCAGGACCTTGGTCTCGAAATCCTTGCCGCCCTTCGTGTAGGTGACCAGGATTCCGGTGCGGTTGCCGTCGCGGCACTGTGGCGTCGGCGCCGCGCAGAACTCGATCGGACCGGAAGCAAGCCCTCCCTCGTATTTGACCGTCGCCAGCGCGTCACGGATGGCGCGCCGATCCGCCGCGAGCGAGGCGTCGGTCAGCTGCAGTTTCGCGCCGCCAAGCGCCAGCTTCACGATCTGCGCGGTGTCGTAGGCCTGCGAGAAGTCGTGATCGGGGCAGGGGAACTTGTACTTCTTGTTCACCATCGCGACAAAATCCTTGGCGATCTGCCGGTCGTCCTTGCAGTTGAACGCGGCGGCGAACACGAGTCCCACCACCGCGTCACCCGCGAGCACGGGCACCGGCGCATTGCCGGCTGCTGACGCTGCCACACGCACCACGCCCTTCGGAATGCCGACCTCGTACGATTGCTGGGAAAGCCGGGCCAGCGCGTCCAACTGCCCGCCGATCGCAAGAACCTCGGGGTTGAGCCCCTTGATCTTGAGCAGGTGAGAACGGAAGTCGAGGTCCGTCTCCTGCATCTGCGCCTCGTAGACCGGATCGACGTTGTAGGTCTTCTTCATGTACTCCATGTACTGCTTGGCGAACGAGATGCCGGCGCCGTCCGTGGTGTACAGGTACGCGACCTTCTTGCCGACGTTCTCGGCCAGGTACTTGGCATGCACCGCGGCGTAGAAGCGCTCCGAGACGGAGACGCGGAACACCCACTCGCTGCCCTTCTGCGTGATCGCCGCGGTGGTCGAATGGGGAATGAGCTGCGGGACCTGCTCCTTGGTCGTGACGTCGACCATCGGCATCGATACAGAGCTGCAGGTCGAGCCGACGACCAGGTGCACCTTGTTCTGGTGAATGAACCGGTTGACGTTGGCAATGCCCTTGTCGGGCTTGCATTCGTCGTCGAGCAGGATGACTTCGAGCTTCGCGCCGTTGATGCCGCCCTTGGCGTTGACCGCGTCGAGCTCGTCCTTGAGCAGCGCGCCGTAGGCGAGACCGCTCTCGACCAGCATGCGCAACGTGACGCCGATGCGGATGGTCTTGTCCTGCGCCATGGCCGGATTGACGGCCAGGCACAAACCCAGCAGGGCAACCGTCCCTGCGCCGTAAACCGCCTTGCCAAGCATGGCCTTCATTTGTCACTCCTCCTCGGGTTGCGCCAACGAAAAACGGGAATGCTGCAATGCACCCGTTGCCAAGCCATCACGACTCAATCGATTGCCGCTTCCGTGGCGGCCGGGTCCCCCTGCCGGCGACCCCGTAACGCATGCCTTCCGCGCCTTGACGGTCGGTACCTCTCCCGGAGCCGCTCCGCGGGGCCGCGGCAAACGATAGGGTTGCCGGAGTTCTTTGTCCATGCAATGATGCGAATACCAGTTATTGGGTTTTTCAATGATGGAACCGGGATCCGGACCGGTACCGCGCGAAGCCCGCATGCTCGCGCTGTTCGACGAGATCTATCGCACTCATAGCATGACCCGGGCGGCTGAGCGGCTCGACCTGAGCCAGCCAACCGCCAGCATCTGGCTCGCCAAGCTTCGCCGCGAGTGGCATGACCCCCTTTTCGTGCGCACGCCCACCGGCATGCAGCCCACGCCGCGCGCGGATGCGCTGATCGGCACGGCGCGCGAGGCGCTCGCGCTGTTGCGACGCCTCTCCAGCGACGAGCCCGTATTCGACCCCGGGTCAGCATACCGCAATTTCCGCATCTGCATGACCGACGCGAGCCACATTACGCTCCTCCCCCGGCTTCTCGCCCACGTGCGCGCCGCTGGCCCCGAAGTGCGCCTGGACGTGATGCCGATCTCCGCCGACACGGCGCGCATGCTGGAAACGGGCGACGCCGACCTCGCGCTCGGCTTCGTTCCCGGGCTCGAGGCCGGCTTTCACGAGCAGAGGCTCTACATGCAGGACTTCATCTGCCTGGTCAATGCGCACCACCCGCGCATTGACGCGGTGTTCACGGCGCGCGCCTACAAGGAGGAGGCGCACATCGGGATCCTGTCCTCGGCCAGCTATCCGATGTTGCAAAGCGCACTCAAGAGCCGGGGCATCGATCGCCGCGTCCAACTCGAATTGCCGGGATTCCTGGGTCTCGCCGCGATCGTGTCGTCGACGGACCTGATCGCCACGGTTCCCCGCACGATCGGCGAGGAGCTCGCCCGCACCGGGGCGGTTCGGGTATTCCCCTGTCCCGTGAAGGTTCCCAACTTTCCGGTCAAACAGTACTGGCATGCGAGATACCACCACGATCCGGGCATCCGTTGGCTGCGTGGCGTCTGCGCCAAGCTCTTTGCGCAGGCCAACCCATCGCGGGGCAAGGCACAAGCCGCGAAGTGACGACGCTGCCCCGGGGCAGTGCGCGCCGCTCCCGCAGGGGCCGACGCCAGCGTCCGCATCGGGGGCTGTCCGCGCGTGGGCGCATCAGCCTGCGAGATCCTGCCAGCCCCCGCGTTTCGCCGATGCGAACAGCGCCTCGATGATCCGCAGCGTCGTCAGGGCATCCTCGATGGGCCAGCACGGGACCGCCTCGCCGCGCAGATAGCGGGAGATCCGGTCGACCTGCAGCGTGTACTGATTCACCGGCTCGAAGTCGAAGGTCGCGGTTGCGAAGGCGCCGTGGCTGGTGGCGTCGCCGACGTAGACATGGCACGCCGCGGGGCGTCCATGGGCGTAGGGAAAATCGCAGCGCAGCCACCCGTTGCTGCCGAGGACGGAGAACTGCTGGTGCGTCGCCCAGTCAGAGGGCCCGCTCTGCGTGCCGAGCGTGAAACTGGCGTGCGCGTCTCCGTAGTCCAGCACGGCCGTGGAAAGACGGTCGATCTTCCACGAAGGATCGCGGTCGATCGCGGCGATGGCCCGCCGCGGCGCCCGCCCGAATACGGCGCTGCAAGCGCTGATCGCGTAGGGTCCGAGATCATAGAGGGCGCCTCCGCCCAGGTCCGGGTTGTTGCGGATGTCGTTCCGATCGAGAAACTGCTTTGCGAGCGTGCATTGCACCGCACGCGGTGTGCCGATTGCGCCCCCCGCCAGGAGTTCGCCGATCCTCGTCCACTGCGGGTGGTTGCGGTACGACAACGCCTCCTCGATGTGCCGCCCGCTGCGGTCCCGCGCCGCCATCAGCGTGACAACATCGGCAGCGGTGAGGCAGAGCGGCTTTTCACAGAGCACGTGCTTGCCGGCTTCGAGCGCCAGCACCGACCACTCGACGTGCAGTTGGTTGGGCAGCGGAACGTAGAGCGCTTCGACCGCGGGGTCGGCGATAAGCGCTTCGTAGGAGCCGAAGTGCCGCGGAATGCCGAATTCCTCCGCGACGGCCTTCGCCTTGTCGGCGCTGCGCGACGCGATGGCGTCCAGCGTCGCGGCGGTCGCGTCTTTCATCGCCGGGATGAACCGGGACGTCGCGATCGCTGCGGCGCCGAGTATCCCCCACCGGACCGGATTCATGCCGCCCACCCGGTCAGCGCCCGAGCCATCGGGGCTTCCGCTTTTCCGCAAAGGCGCGCGGTCCTTCCTTGGCGTCCTCGCTCGCCAGCATGCGTTCCGCAGCCGGGTAGCTCCTGCGCATCGCCGCCGCAAGATCCGGTTCCGCGACGCTGAGCTGCATGACCTGTTTCGAGGCCTCGAGCGCAAGCGGCGCGCAGTCGAGCAGGTCGCGCGCGATCGCCATGGCCCGATCGATTGCCGTGCCGCGCGGCACGACTTCGTTGACGAGGCTGATCCGGCGTGCCTCGTCCGCCGGAATGCGCCGTGCGGTGAGCACGAGCCCCATCGCCTCCTTCATCGGCATCTGGCGGGCCAGCCGCTGCAAAGCGCCGCCGCCGAGCGCGGCGAGTCCCACGCGAGGTTCCGGCAGCCCGAACTCGGCGTGATCTGACGCGATCGCGAGATCGCAAGCGGCGACGATTTCGACACCCCCCCCGAGACACAGGCCGTTCACCGCGGCGATCACCGGCTTCCACAGGTCGAATCGCTTGGTGATCCCGGCGAAGCCGCCCCGCGGATACTCGTAAGCGCCGGTCCGGGCGAGCGACTTCAAATCGGTGCCCACGCAGAACGCCCGATCGCCGGTGCCGGTGATGATTGCCACGCGCAGCTCCGGGTCGGCCGCATACAGGTCGAACGCGCGGGAAAGTTCGATATGCGCGTCCTCGTGCAGCGAATTGAGCACTTCGGGGCGGTCGATCGCGATCGTCAGGATGGCCCCGTCACGATCCAGCCGGCAGAATTTGAAGGTACCTGTGGGCACGACGTCGCTCATGTCTTTCGGTGTCCTGGTCAAGAGATTCGATTCGCCGCTGCCGCGCGCCGGGCGTTGAACTCGCCGAGGCAATCCTCGATGATGCGCGCGGTGCGGGCTGCCGTTTGGCCGGTGCTGGGACAGCATCCTTCCCCGTTCATCTCGTCCACGATCGTCTGGATCAGCGGCTGGTGAACGTAGGGCGGATCGGCAACCGGGATTTCCTCCACCGTATCCCCGCGCATGAGGCGAATCGGCACCGGCGGCCGGCCGGCCCGGGGCGAGAGCGGCGGAAACGTCGAAAACCGGATGCGGCCGGTGGCGCCGATGATCTCGTTGTACTCGTCGTCGCAATCGGCGGTGAAGCACCACGCGCCGCTGCCGTAGACGCCGGACGCGTACCGGAACGCGGCGGTGACGACGTCCTCCGGCGGGTAGGCGCCTGCCTGGTTGTCCGCCAAGCTGCGCACGGTCTTAATCGGTCCGAGAATATAGTCGAGGATGTCGAGCGTGTGCCCTACCGCTTCGAAAAAGATGCCGCCGCCCGAGCGTGCGGGATCGAGCCGCCAGCCCCAGAACGGTCCGCGCATCTCATCCGGCGCAGGAAGGCGCTGGAAGTGCCGGGTGATCACCATGCGGACGGCACCGATGGCGCCACCACGGACGAGGTCGCGGACCTTGAGGAAACGCGGGAGCGCGCGCCGGTAGTACGCGACCCATAGCGGCACGTTCGCGTCGCGGCAGGCCGCGATCATCCGCTGGCAATCGGCGTGATTCATCGCCATCGGTTTCTCGGTCAGCACCGGCTTGCCGGCTGCGGCACAGCGCAGCACGAAGTCGCGGTGCGATTCGGTCATCGTCGCGACGTACACGGCATCGATGTCCGGGGCACGAATGATCGCGTCGGCATCGTCGTGCCACCGCGCCACACCGTGATGCCGTGCGAAGTCCTCGGCCCGCGTCCCGTTCCGGTCGGCGACAGCGGCGAGTTGCGAGTTCGCAGCCCGGCAGAACCCCGGCCCGCTTTTTTGCCTTGCAACCTCGCCGCAACCGATCAAGCCCCAGCGAATCGTCTTCACGATTGCATTGCTCCTGCCCCGGTT
>JBKKAZ010000101.1:0-2063 GCA_046714435.1 Casimicrobiaceae bacterium | reverse complement strand
CCCGCGACGCTCGAGGAGCTGGTCGATCAGGCGAAGCAGCTCACGTTTCGCTCGCAGGCCGGCATCCCGGTGGTCGGGATGGTCGTCGCGAGCGATCTGGCGACGTTTCCGGTGTCCTTCGCGCGCGCCTATGGCGGCGACTTCATCGGCGCCAATCTCAAGCTCGTTCCCGATCCCGCCGCAATGGAAAAAGCGCTTGCGACGCTCGCCGACCTCTACAAGGCAGGTGCGCTGCCGCGAACCTTCGCCACCACGTCGAACGACGATCAGGTCACCTGGCTGCAGCAGGGCCGCGCCGCGTTCACGGTCCTGCCGTTCGCGCGCTACGCGCAGCTCAATCGACAGGACCAGTCGAAGTATCCCGGGCGCATCAAGGCGGTCGAGTTTCCGATCTCGGCGGCGCTCAAAGGGAAGGTGCCGATGGCGTCCTGTGTCGAATTCTGGGCGATGTGCATTCCCAACAATGCGCGCGACAAGGACGTCGCCTGGAGCTTCATCCAGACGATGTCGAGCAAGGCCGTCACGCTGGGTGCCGCGCGCAACGGCAACGGTCCCGCGCGCACGTCCACGTTCAGCGATCCCGGTTTCGCCGCCGCCCAACCCATGGCCGCGGTGGAAGCCAAGGCATTGGCGAACGCGCGTGTTCCCCTGCCCGCGTTTCCCAACGCGGCGCGCGCCCAGGCAATGTTCCTGGAGGAGATGCAGCTCGCGGTGCTCGGCCGCAAGACGCCGAAGGAAGCCGTCGCCGCGATCGTGGAGCGGATCACGCCGTTGATGACCGCCTGAGCGGCGCGGAGGAATCGTCAGCGCGAAGGTAATGAGCGACGATTCCTCCGTCGTAATCGCCGTCGATGTGGGTTCGACGAGCGCACGAGCGGCGGTTTTCGACGCGCACGGTGCCCGTCTCGCCCGCGCCGAGCATGGCTTTGCAGTCGCGCGACCGCTTCCCGGGCATGCGGAGCACAGCTCGGAGGAGATTTGGCGCGCGGTGTGCGCCGCTACGCGCAGCGCGCTTGCCGCGGCAGACATCCGTCCGGAACGCGCTGCCGGGCTCGCCTTCGACGCCACCTGCTCGCTGGTAGCCCTCGACGTCGAGGGCCGCCCGGTCACCGCCTCGACCACCGGACGCGACGAGTGGAATGTGGTGATGTGGGCCGATCACCGTGCCATCGCGGAAGCGGAGGAGATCACGGCGACCGGACATCGCGCCCTCACGTATGTCGGCGGCACGATGTCGCCGGAAATGCAGCTCCCCAAGCTGCTCTGGTTGAAGCGCCATTTGCCGCAGGCTTGGGCGCGCTTCGGTCTCGCTTTGGATCTCACTGACTTTCTGACCTGGCGCGCGACTGGACGGATCGCGGTGTCGGCCTGCACGATCACGTGCAAGTGGACTTATCTCAACCACGAGGAGCCCGGGTGGCAATCGGATTTGCTGGATGTCATCGGGCTAGCGGACCTGCCTGCGCGGGCGCAGCTCCCGCACCGGCCCATTCCGATTGGCAGTGTGGCCGGGAAGCTCAGCGCGGCCGCTGCCGTCGGGCTCGGTCTCACGGAGCAGTGTGTGGTCGGCGTCGGTCTCATCGACGCGCATGCAGGCGGACTTGGATTGCTTGGCGGCTTCGCGACGGAAGAACTGAACTCACGGCTGGCGATGATTGCAGGAACCTCCACCTGCCACATGGCGGTGTCGCCGGAAGCGCGGCATGTCCCCGGTGTGTGGGGACCCTATTTCGACGCCATGATTCCCGGGCTTTGGCTGAACGAAGGGGGGCAGTCAGCGACGGGCGCACTGCTCGATCACATCCTCGATTGGCATGCCGAGGGACGCACGCTGGGGCCCCAGCGGCACCAACGCGTGCTCGCGCGCATCGACGAGTTGCTCGCGGACGAAGGCAACTCCATGGTGCAGGACCTGCTCGTGCTGCCCGACTTTCATGGCAACCGCTCGCCGCTCGCTGATCCGATGTCCCGCGGCACCATTCACGGCCTGACTCTCGACAGCTCGTTCGACTCGTTGGCCCGGCTCTACTACGCGACCGCAGTCGGGGTTGCCCTCGGGACGC
>JBKKAZ010000100.1:0-9664 GCA_046714435.1 Casimicrobiaceae bacterium | reverse complement strand
GTGCTGCTTGCGCTCGAGGTGGGTCGGCGCGCCGGCGCACGCCACCGCGCTGCGGCGGGCAGAGAGCCCCCGGGCATCGGCGTTATCGACGGATTCGTGTTCGCGCTGGTGGGGCTACTGATCGCGTTCACGTTCTCGGGTGCCGCATCGCGCTTCGACAAGCGGCGCGACCTGGTCGTGACCGAGGCCAATGCGATTGGCACCGCGTGGCTGCGGCTCGACCTGCGCCCGCGCCCGCGCGCGCGGTGCTCCGCGAGGATTTTCGCGGCTACCTTGATGCCCGACTGGCGGTATACCGGAGCCTGCCGGACGTCGCGGCGGCCCGGGTCCAACTGGACCGGTCGGCGGCACTGCAACAACGGATCTGGAAGCATGCCGAGCCGCAGGTGAAACGGAAGGTCCGGAAGGCCGAGCGGCAACACCGCCGAGGCCGGGGGCGCGCCGATGGCGGCGAACCCGGCGCCCGCGAGTACCAGGCCGACCGCCGAACCCGCGGGAAATACCACGTGGCTGATGAAGCCGAGATTGCGCGGCGCGGCGAGTCCCACAACGCCAAGCGCAAGCCACGCGGCGATTGCGGCAAGCGTGATGGTCAGCGGGTCAGGGAGCATGGCGTCGAATCCGCGTGGCGATTCAAGCGCGGTCAGTCCCGGCCGGGGCCGGCAGCGATCATTTCACCCGCATGCCAGGTTGCGCGCCGCTGTCGGGGGCGAGCAGGTAGATGCCGGGGCCCTCGCCCGACGCGGCGAGCACCATGCCTTCGGACAGGCCGAACTTCATTTTGCGCGGCGCGAGGTTCGCGACCATCGGTGTCAGGCGTCCGACCAGGTCTTCGGGCCGGTATGCCGACTTGATGCCCGCGAACACCGTGCGCTGCCGCGCGTCGCCGATGTCGAGCGTCAGCTTGACTAACTTGTCGGAACCGTCGACCGCTTCGGCAGCGACGATGCGCGCGATGCGCAGGTCGACCTTCGCGAAGTCGCTGATCGTGATCGTGGAGGGTGCTGTTGCCGCCTCTTGCAAGCCTCCCTCAACCCGACCCTCTCCCCGCTCGCGGGGAGAGGGGGACGATTCCGAGGTGCGTGGGGCCTCCCCTCGCCCGCTTGCGGGAGAGGGAGCAGGGGTAGGGGCCGCATTCTCCCCTCGCCCGCTTGCGGGAGAGGGGGCAGGGGTGAGGGCGGCCTTTGGCCCTTCGAGCAACGCGTCGATCTGCTTGGCGTCGATCCGTGTCATCAGATGCTTGAACGGTCGGACACCCAGCGGCTCCGCCCACGCGTCATTCCACACGAACTCGCGATCGAGGCCGAACAGCTCGCGGGCGACACGGCGCGCGAGGTCAGGCAACACTGGCGCCAGCATCACCGTCAGCTGCCAAAACCCCTGCAGTGACTGCGAACAGAGGGTCTGCAGCGCATCGCGCTTGGCCGGGTCCTTCGCAAGCTGCCACGGCTGCGCCGCATCGAACGCCTCGTTGATGCGGTCGGCAATCCGCATCGCGTCCCTGAGCACGCGGCTGTACTCGCGCGACTCGTAGCCGGCGCGGGCCGATTGCGCCTCCATTTGCGCGATGGTGAGCCGGTTCGCGCGGTCGGTCTCGCTTTCCCCCGGTGTTCCCAGCTGGCCGTCGAACGCCCGGGTAAGGAACGGCGCCGCGCGGCTCGCGATGTTCACGTATTTGCCTACAAGGTCGCTGTTGACGCGGGCGAGGAAATCGTCGGGATTGAAGTCGATGTCCTCGACCTTCGCGTTGAGCTTGGCCGCGATGTAGTAGCGCAGCCATTCGGGATCGAGGCCGAGGTCGAGATAAACGTCCGGGCTGACGCCGGTGCCGCGCGATTTCGACATCTTCTCGCCCAGCGCCGTCAGCATTCCATGCACGAACACTTTGTCCGGAACCTTGTAGGGGGCGCCCGCGAACTTCAGCATCGCGGGCCAGAACAGCGTGTGGTGATAGACGATGTCCTTGCCGATGAAGTGGACCTGCTCGACCGCCGGATCGGCAAGGAAGGCAGCGAAATCGGCGCCCTGCTTCGCGAGGTGCGCTTTCAGGCTCGCGAGGTAACCGATCGGCGCGTCGAGCCATACGTAGAAATACTTGCCGGGTGCATCGGGAATCGGGATGCCAAAGTAAGGCGCGTCGCGCGAAATGTCCCAGTCTGTGAGGCCCTTGCCGACCGCGGCGTCGAGCCATTCGCGCGCCTTGTTGGCGACTTCCGGCTGCAGCCGATCGCCCAGCGCCCATTCCCGCAGGAACGCGACGCAGGCCGGATCCGAGAGCCGGAAGAAAAAGTGCTCGGATGCCTTCAGCACCGGCGCCGCGCCCGACAGCGTCGAGTAAGGGTTGCGCAAGTCGGTCGGCGCGTACACCGAGCTGCAGTTCTCGCAGGCGTCGCCGTACTGGTCCCTGGCGCCGCAGTTCGGGCATTCGCCCTTGACGTAGCGGTCGGGGAGGAACATCGCCTTCACCGGATCGAAGTACTGCTCGATGGTGCGGGCGTCGATGAGCCCGCGGGCTTTCAGCTTGCGATAGATGTCCTGCGCCAGCTCGACATTCTCCGGCGAGTCGGTCGAGTGCCAGTGATCGAAGCTGATCCGGAAGCCGTCGAGGTGCTTCGGGCGCGTCGCGGCGATACGCGCGACCAGCTGCTGCGGCGTGACGCCTTCGCTATCGGCCTTCAGCATGATCGCCGCGCCGTGGGTGTCGTCGGCGCAGACGAAGTGCACCTCAAAGCCCTGCATGCGCTGGCAGCGCACCCAGATGTCCGCCTGGATGTACTCCATGATGTGGCCGATGTGAAACGGGCCGTTCGCGTACGGCAGCGCCGTGGTAACGAACAGCTTGCGTCGAGGCACGCTCATCGGTTCAGGAGCCGGCATGGGGAGGCAAACGAAGAATACTAGCAAAGCGCTGCCGTTCACCTCGCGGATGCCGGAGGAGAACACGAGGAAAAGGGTAGAATCCGGGATCGACTGCGCGCGTTCCTCGCGCGTGCCACCGGAGCTTTCTGTATGGCCCTCACCGAAGCCGATGTCCAGGCGCGGCTTGCCACCGTCGTCGATCCCAACACCGGCAAGGACTTCGTCAGCGCCAAGACGGTGCGGAAGGTGCAGGTAACCGGGGGCGATGTCGGCGTGGACATCGTGCTGGGCTACCCGGCGAAAAGCCAGCACGCGCTGCTGAAGAAGCAGATTCACGATGCGCTGTCGGCGCTGCCCGGCGCGGCGCGGGTCACGGTCAATCTCTCGCAGAAGATGGCGGCGCATGCCGTGCAGCGTGGGGTGAAGCTGGTTCCCGGCGTCAAGAACATCGTCGCTGTGGCAAGCGGCAAGGGCGGCGTGGGCAAGTCCACGACCGCCGTGAATCTCGCGCTGGCCCTCGCCGCCGAGGGCGCGCAGGTCGGCGTGCTCGACGCCGACATCTACGGTCCGTCGCAGCCGACCATGCTCGGCATCACCGGCCGTCCCGAGTCCACCGACGGCAAGACCATCGAGCCGATGGAGGCCTACGGCGTGCAGGCGATGTCGATCGGATTCCTGATCGACGTCGACACGCCGATGGTGTGGCGCGGGCCGATGGTCACGCAAGCGCTCGAACAACTGCTCAAGGACACCCGCTGGCGCGATCTCGACTACCTGATCGTCGACATGCCGCCGGGCACCGGCGACATCCAGCTGACGCTGTCCCAGAAGGTGCCGGTCACCGGTGCAGTGATCGTCACTACTCCCCAGGACATCGCGCTGATGGACGCGCGCAAGGGCCTCAAGATGTTCGAGAAGGTCGGCGTGCCGATCGTCGGCATCGTCGAGAACATGAGCATCCACATCTGCACCAACTGCGGGCACGCCGAACACATCTTCGGCTCCGGCGGCGCCGAGCGGATGTGCCGCGACTACAACGTGCCGTTCCTCGGCAGCCTTCCACTCGACATCCGCATCCGCGAGCAGGCCGACTCCGGCCGGCCGACCGTGGTCGCCGATCCGGATGGCAAGGTCGCTGAGATCTATCGTGCGATCGCGCGCAAGACGGCGGTCGCGGTGGCGCAGAAGGCCGAGGATTTCAGTTCCAAGTTTCCGTCGATCGTCATCCAGAACACGTAGCAGGCAAGTCACGGCGGCGGCCTCACCGCGTTGGAGTGGCGCAAGGGCGCGCCGCTCAACGCGCCAAGGCCGTCGCCCGGTTCGGGACGAAACGAGCCGCGTGCGAGCGTGCTGCCCGAGGCGCGCGCCGCGAGAGAGGTGGCGCAACGTGATCAAGTCCGACAAGTGGATCCGCCGCATGGCGCAGCAGCACCGGATGATCGAGCCGTTCGAGCCCGGCCAGGTGCGCGAGGTCGGCGGCCGGCGCATCGTCTCCTACGGCACGTCGAGCTACGGCTACGACATCCGCTGCAGCAGCGAATTCAAGATCTTCACCAACATCAACTCGACCATCGTCGACCCCAAGTGCTTCGACGCCGGCTCGTTCGTCGACTTCGCCGGCGAGGTCTGCATCATCCCGCCCAACTCGTTCGCGCTGGCACGTACCGTCGAGTACTTCCGCATTCCGCGCAGCGTGCTCACGATTTGCCTCGGGAAATCGACGTACGCCCGCTGCTTCCGCGGCGACACGCGCGTCGCACTCGTGGACGGCACCTTCGCGACACTCGAGGAGATGGTGCGGCGCGCCGATTCCGGCGAGCTGTTCTGGGGCTACAGCATTGGCGAGAACGGACGCGTCATCGTGACGTTGCTCGACGCACCCCGGTTCATTGGACGTGATTCGTTGCTCGAGATTGAACTGGATAACGGCGAAGTCGTTACCGCGACTCCGGATCACGAGTTCATGCTCCGTGACGGGCGCATGTTGTCTGCAGCGGCGCTCCGGTCACGGATGTCCCTGATGCCGCTATATCGAGAGCTCGCGCGCGGTTACGAGATGGTCTACCAGCCGCTCAATGGTCACTTCCTGCCAACGCACCGGCTTGCCGACGAATGGAATCTGCGAGGAGGAGTGTATGCGGACACTCCGGGGACACATCGTCACCACATCGACTTCGACCGACGCAACAACCGACCGGTCAGTGAATCCACGCGCGAGCGTCATCGCGAAGCGACCGTGCGACGCTATCTCGACCCCGACGAGCGGATCAAGCAGGCTCGCCTTAGCGCGGCCACCTGGGCGCAAGACGACGGAACCCGTCGACGAAGGCAGGCAGAGATCGCTCGAGGGATTCGGTTGCGTCCGGAGATCGACGAGCGCGAAGTGCGTGCAGCGCTGGACGTGACCGGATCACAGCGCAGCGTAGCGCGACTTCTCGAGTGCGACCGCTCGGTGTTTCGTCGGTTTCCGGATGTCGTGGCCCAGTTCCGGGGATGCGCCCGGCGGAATCATAAAGTCGTCGCGGTGCGCGAGGTGCCGGGTGATCACGATGTCTTTTGCCTGACGGTGCCGGAGGCGGGGAACTTCGCCCTCGACGCAGGCATCTTCGTCCGCAACTGCGGCATCATCGTCAACGTGACGCCGCTCGAGCCGGAATGGGAAGGGCACGTGACGCTGGAGTTCTCCAACACCACGCCGCTGCCCGCGAAGATCTACGCCAACGAGGGAGTTGCGCAGGTGATCTTCTTCGAGTCCGACGAGGTCTGCGAGACCTCCTACAAGGACCGCGGCGGCAAGTACCAGGGCCAGCAGGGCGTGACCCTGCCCAAGATCTGATGTCGAGGTTTTGCGGGTGGTGGGGGTAGGCGCGCAAAGCCCGGAATGCGCGATGTCCGGAGGTCCGACGCGCAGGGTCCATTGTAGGAAAATTGGGGTCAGACTCGACTTTCGGTCGACGACCGCCATCTCATGGAACGCCTGAAAATGTCGAGTCTGACCCTAATTTTCCTATGAGCTGGGCAGACTCGAAGCGCGCTTCGATCGCGATCATCGCGATCTGCCAGGTCGGCGCGATGGCGCTGTGGTTCTCCGCGTCCGCGGTGATTCCGGCGCTGGTCGCCGAATTCAGGCTGTCCTCGTTCATGCAGGCGGCGCTCACCAGCGGAGTGCAATTGGGCTTCGTCGTCGGCTGCGTCGCGAGCGCGGTGCTGGGGCTCGCCGACCGCATCGATCCGCGACGCTTCATCGCCGTGTCCGCGGCGCTCGGCGCCGCGGCCAACGGCCTGCTGCTGGTCGTCGATCCGTCCACCCCGGTCGCGCCGGCACTACGCGTTGTCACCGGCATCGCGATGGCGGGGGTCTACCCGGTCGGCATGAAGCTCGCCGCGACCTGGGCGAAGGGCGACATGGGCTTGATGGTCGGCATCCTGGTTGGCGCGCTGACGCTGGGTTCCGCGTCGCCGCACCTGTTCAATGCCTTTGGCGGAGTCGCCTGGCGGATTCCGGTCGCGACCGCCTCGCTGTCGGCGCTGGTGGCGGCGATCCTGATCGGTTTCGCCGGCATCGGCCCCAACCGCGCGCCCACGCCGCGCTTCGATCCCGGCGCGGTGCTCACCGCCTGGCGCGATGTGCCGCTGCGGCTTGCGAACTTGGGCTACCTCGGCCACATGTGGGAGCTTTATGCCATGTGGACATGGATCGGTTTGTTCCTGCACACCAGCTTTGCCCTGACGCTCCCGGCGGACGTTGCGCCGACCGCCGCCAAGCTGGCCGCGTTCGCGACGGTCGCGGCGGGCGCGATCGGTTGCGTCGGAGCGGGGTTCCTTGCCGACCGCTGGGGTCGCACCACCCTCACCATCGTGGCGATGGCGCTGTCGGGAAGCTGCGCCGCGGGCGTCGGCATGCTGTTCGGCGGCGCCCCCGCGCTGCTGGTGGTGGTCTGCATCGTCTGGGGCATCACCATCGTCGCCGACTCCGCGCAGTTCTCCGCGTCGATCGCCGAGCTGGCCGACCCCGGGCGGGTCGGGACCATGCTCACAGTCCAGACCGCACTCGGCTTCACGCTCACGCTGGTCACCATCCACCTGCTGCCCCATTGGATCGACGCGATTGGCTGGCGCTACGCGTTCGTGCCGCTGTCGATCGGCCCCGCGTTCGGGGTGTGGGCGATGGTCCGGCTGCGCAGTCATCCAAGCTCGGCCAGGCTCGCCGGCGGGCGTCGCTGACGCCGCAAAAAGGCATACGGCGGGACCGTTTTTCGGGCGTACCATGCGAATTGCGCCACCCACTCGACGGAGGAGAGCATGGCTTACCACCTCGCAGGACGTCTGCTCGAAGTCTGCAATTGCCGCGTGCTGTGCCCGTGCTGGATCGGAGAGGATCCCGACTTCGGTACCTGCGACACCATCATTGCCTGGCACTTCGACGAGGGCAAGATCGGGAATGTCGACGTGTCGGGGCATACGATCGCCTTGATCGCGCACGTGCCGGGAAATATCCTCGAGGGCAACTGGCGCGCCGCGGTGTACATCGACGACAAGGTGTCTCCCGAGCAGGAGGCGGCGATCCTCGAGGTCTACACCGGCAAGCTCGGGGGGCCGGTGGGCGAACTGGTAAAGCTGGTCGGCGAAGTGGTTTCGGTCGAGAAGGTTCCGATCAAGTTCGAAGTCCACGGCGGCAGCGGTACGATCAAGATCGGGGATGCCGGCTACGCCGAGCTCGAGCCGTTCAAGAACGCGACCGGTGCGACGACCACGCTCACCGACACCGTGTTCTCGACGGTTCCGGGTGCGCCGGTGTTCGTCGGGAAGTCGCCGGCCTATCGCGCCAAGAACGCCAAGCTCGGCATCGACGTGAACCTCAAGGGCCACAACGCGCTGCAAAGCACGTTCGTGTTCAACGCCTGACCCGCCAGCGACCGGACGCCGCGGCTCGCGGCACCCGGCCCGCAACGCGGTTGCTCTGAGATGGGTTCGGCACCCGCGCTCCCCGTGCTCGATGCGCGGGCGCATGATGCTTCGCGGCAGGCGCTGCTGGCCGGCCTGCTCATCGCGCTCGCGACCGGCTGCTGGGCAACGCTCTGGCTGTGGAGCGCGAGCCCCTACGCGGGTTACCTCGGTCACGCCGGCTGGACGGGGGAGGGCGCGCTGGCGGCGTTGTGCCGGGCGGTGCCGCAGGGCGAAGTCCTGGTGCCGGCCACGCTGCACGCACTTGCGTGGGTCCTGATGATCGCCGCGATGATGCTGCCGACCACCTATCCGTTGCTGGCGATGTTCAGGCGCATCACCGGCGCGCGAGCGGACGCAGGCAGGCTGGTCATGCTGACCATCGCCGGGTTTCTGGTGGTGTGGTTCGCCTTTGGCATCGTTGCGCATCTCGCCGATGCGCTGCTGGTTGCGGTCGCGCAGCGCTTCGCGTGGCTGATATTCAATGGATGGATGGTTGCAGCGGGTGTCCTCGCCGCCGCCGGGCTGTTCCAGTTCAGCGCGCTCAAGTACCGCTGCCTCGAGCAGTGCCACGCGCCGTTCGGCTTCGTGGCGGCGCGCTGGCACGGGCACTCACCCTCGCGCGAAGCGTTCCGCCTCGGTGTCGATCACGGCGTGTTCTGCGTCGGCTGCTGCTGGGCGCTGATGCTGGTGATGTTCGTCGTTGGCGTCGGCAGCATCGGCTGGATGCTGGCACTGGCCGCGGCGATGGCCGCCGAGAAGAACCTGTCCTGGGGACGGCGGCTGCGGACGCCGCTGGGACTCGGGCTCATCGGCTGGGCCGCCTTCCTGGTCGCAACGAACGCCTGACGGGATCTTGCCCGGCGGCTCCGCCGAGGCTGTTGCACCCGCGCCAACACCGGCGCACTTTCCGTCGGGCGGCGCCGCCGAGACACTCGCGCGCGGCCCCTTGCCGGCGCACAATGGCGCGCATTCGCGGGGGACCGGCATCCGGTCCCCGTTTCCATTGCGGCCCCGCTTCAGGGGCGCACTCGCTGGAGGTAGGCGGCATGAAGTTCCGGTTTCCGGTGATCATCATCGACGAGGACTTCCGCTCGGAGAACGCGAGCGGACTGGGCATTCGCGCACTGGCGAAGGCGCTGGAGTCGGAGAGTCTCGAAGTGCTGGGCGTCACCAGCTACGGCGATCTGCGCAGCTTCGCGCAGCAGCAGAGCCGCGCTTCTGCGTTCGTGCTGTCGATCGACGACGAGGAGTTCGGCGCGGGCTCGCCCGAGGAAACCAAGGCGGCGCTTGCGAACCTGCGCGCGTTCGTCGAGGAGATCCGGTTCAAGAACACCGAGATCCCGGTGTTTCTGCACGGCGAGACGCGGACCTCGCGGCACATCCCGAACGACATCCTGCGGCAGCTGAACGGCTTCATCCACATGAACGAGGACACGCCGGAGTTCGTCGCTCGCTACATCGTGCGCGAGGCGCGCAGCTACCTCGACAGCCTCGCGCCACCGTTCTTCCGGCCGCTCGTGCACTATGCGATCGACGGCAGCTTTTCGTGGCACTGCCCCGGTCACTCGGGGGGTGTCGCGTTCCTCAAGAGCCCGGTCGGGCAGATGTTCCACCAGTTCTTCGGCGAGAACCTGCTGCGCGCCGACGTCTGCAATTCGGTCGACGAGCTGGGCCAGTTGCTCGATCACTCGGGGCCCGTCGCGGCTTCCGAGCGCAACGCTGCGCGCATCTTCAACGCCGACGAGCTGTTCTTCGTGACCAACGGGACATCGTCGTCGAACAAGATGGTGTGGCATGCGACGGTGGCGCCGGGCGACATCGTCGTCGTCGACCGCAACTGCCACAAGTCGATCCTGCA
>JBKKAZ010000099.1:0-9356 GCA_046714435.1 Casimicrobiaceae bacterium | reverse complement strand
TGATCAACCTCGCGCTTTTCGCGTTCGCGTTCCTCGCCGCCTACCTTTGCTACCAGCTCGCTTCGGTGGGTGGCATGGACCCGCTCGCGACGCTTGTGATTGTCGTGCCGGCGTTCTTCGCGCTTGGCGCCGCACTGCACTGGATGACGGCACGCTTCGCGCTGACGCCGCTCAATTCGCTGTTGCTCACGTTCGGCGTGACTGGCATCGTCGAGGCGCTGATCCAGACCGTCTGGACCGCCGACTTCCGCCGCCTGGAATCGCATTACGCGCAGCAGAAGTTCCGCATCGGCGAGCTGTTCGTGCCGGTGCCGGAGCTGATCACGCTGGTGCTCGCAGTCGGCCTTTCCGTCGCCGTCTGGGCGGTGCTGCGCTATACCGACCTTGGCAAGGCGCTGCGGGCCGCAGCAGAGGACGCCCCGGTCGCCGCCGCTTTCGGCGTAAATCAGCGCGCGCACGGAATACTGCTGGCAGGCACCTGTTCCGCGCTCGCCGCCGTCGCGGGCGTGTGCCTTGCGCTGACCTTCACGCTGGCGCCGTCGCAGATCTACGCCTGGATCGGCGTCGTGTTCGCGGCGGTGATGCTCGGCGGGCTGGGCAGCGCGATGGGCCCGTTGCTCGCCGGCGTGCTGATCGGAGTGAGCGAAGCGGTAACGATGGCGGTCACCGCGCCATCGTGGGCGCCGATCGTATCGTTCACGCTGCTGATCCTGATCCTGCTGCTGCGTCCGGGGAAGGCATGACCGGGCGACTGCCGCGCGCGCCGCTCGGCATCCTGGCGGCGGGGGGACTGCTCGCGCTGATGCCGCAGCTCGGGCTGCCGGCGTTCTACGATTCGCTGCTCTACCTGGCGTTCCACTGGATCGTGCTGGCGACCTCATGGAACATCCTTTCCGGTTACGCCGGCTATTTCTCGTTCGGCCACGGCGCGTTCTTCGGGGCCGGGCTGTATACGACGGCGACACTTTCGGGAAAGCTCGACTGGTCGTTCCTCGCGACGCTGCCGGTTGCCGCGGCGGTCGCGGCCACGCTCGGCCTGGCGCTCGGCGCCGTCGTGTTCCGGGTAAAGCAGGTGCGCGGCGAGTTATTCGCGCTGCTCACGCTCGCGGTGACCTTCGTGCTGGCCACGATCGTGCTGAACACGCCCATCGATGGCGGCCCCGGCGTCTACCTGAACGCGGTCCCGGTGCCGTCGATCGGCCCCACGCAGTCCGCGACCTTCTATCTGCTGGCGCTCATCGCGGCAACCGCGACGATCTTTATCGCCTGGGCGATCCACGTGTCGAAGCTCGGGCTCGGCCTGTTCGCGATTCACGACGACGAGGACGCCGCCGAGGTCATGGGCGTGCCGACCTACGCCTGCAAGCTGACGGCGTTCGGCATCTCGTGCGCACTCGCGGGCGCAGCCGGCGGCATCCACGCGATGTTCATCTCCTACGTGACCGCGGGCGAAGTGTTCTCGATCACGGTGCCGTTGACCGTGGTGCTGATGAGCGTGCTGGGGGGCACGCGGCACTGGGCCGGTCCCGCGATCGGCGCAACGGTGATCACCGGCTTGCTCTATTTCTCGACGGCCGGCGATTACGCGGTGCTGGGCAAGGCGGCCATCGGCGCAATCCTCGTCGTTGCGATCCTGTTCATGCCGGACGGGATCCTCGAGCGCGTCCGCAGGATGCGCCCTCCGCGCTCGCCTGCGCCGATGCCGGTCGCCAGTCGTGACGCAACGGCGTCGACGATTGCAGAGGATGCAGGTGCCACCGTTGCAGCGCCCGAGATGTCGGCGCTGGCTTCTCGGGTGCCGCGGGGCACCGATGTACTGTTGCGGGCACGCAACGTTGGCAAGTCGTTCAAGGGCTTGCGGGCGCTTGCAGGCGTCGACGTCGATGTGCGCAAAGGCGAGATCCTGGGGCTGTTGGGTCCGAACGGGTCGGGCAAGTCCACGTTCATCAACGTCGTCACTGGTCACCACGCCCTCACCACCGGCGAGGTCGTGCTGGATGGGCGCGACATCACCGGACTGCCGGCCCACCGCATCGCCCGGGCCGGCATCGCGCGCACCTACCAGATTCCACGGCCGTTCCGCCACCTCTCGGTCGCAGACAACGTCGCGGTCAGCGCCCTGTTCGGAGCCGCGGGCCTGCGGTCGCGGGCGCAAGCGAGCGCCGAGGCGATGAAGTGGCTCGCGTTCACCGGTCTCGAATCCAAGGCGAGCGCGCGGCCGGACGATTTGAATCTGCACCAGCGGAAGTTCCTGGAGCTGGCGCGTGCGCTCGCGGCACGACCGCGATTGGTGCTGCTGGACGAAGTGCTTTGCGGCCTGACGACCACCGAGATGAACGACGCCGTCGCGCTGATACGGCGCATTCGCGAGCAAGGATCGACGATCGTATTCGTCGAGCACGTCATGCACGCGGTGATCGCGCTGACCGATCGCATCGTCGTGTTCAATCAGGGCGAGCTGCTCGCCGAAGGAAACGCCGAAGATGTGATGCGACAACCCGCCGTCATGAGCGCCTATCTGGGTCGCGCTCATGCTTGAGGTGCGCGATCTCGAGGTCGCTTACGGCGCAGCACCCGCGCTGTGGGGCGTGTCGCTCGACGTTCGCCGGGGCGAACTGGTTTGCGTCGTGGGTCCGAACGGCGCCGGCAAGACGACGCTGATCAACACCATAGCGGGGCTGCACCGCGCGAGATCCGGACAGCTTGCGATCGACGGACGCGACATTACCGGGCTGGCGGCGCATCGCTTCTGCGCCCAGGGGATCGCAATCGTGCCGGAGGCCCGCCGCCTCTTTACGGGCCTGACGGTGCGGGAAAACCTCGAGCTGGGCAGCTTCCTGCCCGAGGCCAAGGCGAGACGGCGCGAATCCCTCGATGAAATGCTGGCATTGTTTCCCGCGCTGGAACCCAGGCTGGGAAGCCTCGCCGGCGAGCTGTCGGGCGGGCAGCAGCAGATGGTGGCGATCGCTCGGGCGCTAATGGCGCGTCCACGGCTGCTGTTGCTCGACGAGCCGTCGCTGGGACTCTCGCCGATGATCGTGGAGGACGTGTTCGGCGCGATCCGCCGCATCAACGAAGGCGGCATGACGATGCTGCTGGTCGAGCAGAACGTCGCCTTGGCGCTGGACGTGTCGCATCGCGCCTATGTGCTCGAGGAAGGCCGCATCGTGGCTGAGGGCGAACCGCAAGCGCTCGCGGCACGACCGGAGATTCGCCGGGCGTATCTCGGCCTCTGACCTGGGAAGGGAGTGCGATGGAAACAAGAGTCTGGAACGTGGGCGTGCTGGTCGGCAGCCTTCGCAAGGAATCCTTCAACCGCAAGCTTGCGTTGGCGCTGCGCGGCATTGCGCCGCCGAGCGTGCGGCTTCAGATTATCGAAATCGGCGCCATGCCGCTGTACAACCAGGACGACGAACCCGCGCCGCCGGAATCCTGGCAGGGTTTTCGCCGGGAGGTGAAAGCGGCGGACGCGCTGCTGTTTGTGACGCCGGAGTACAACCGCTCGATCCCGTCGGCGCTCAAGAACGCGATCGACGTCGGTTCGCGCCCGAAGGGCCACAACGTCTACGACGCCAAGCCGGCGGCCGTGATCAGTCTGTCGCCGGGCGCGCTCGGCGCATTCGGCGCCAATCACCATCTTCGTCAGTCGCTGATGTGCCTCAACGTGGCCGTCATGCCCGCGCCCGAGGCCTACATCGGCGGCGCCGCCAAGCTCTTCGGCGATGACGGCTCGATCGCCGTCGAGTCGACACGCCAGTTCCTCGAGCTGTTCATGCGTAGCTTCGCAGACTGGATCGATCGCCTGAAGTCGCCGATCGCGAAGGACTGACGTTATCCGAATCGGGTGACATGGACATCCATTCAGCCGTCGTCCCCGCGGAGGCGGGGACCCAGCGACTTCCAGCATCGCGTTCGTTCCCATGCTGAGCCCGATCGAGGTGATCTCGCTGTACCCCGCGCATCGCCATACGCTCGGGTCTGTGCTTGCCTCACGGGCGTTGGTGGTCCCCGATCGCGAGTTCATCGTGTACGGGGGCGCTGTCTACACCTACGCGCAGTGCGTGGCCCGGGTGGAGCGCACCGCATCGATGCTCGCGGCGCGAGGCGTACGCACGGGCGATCGAATCGGCGTAATGTCGCTCAACCATCCGTCGACAGTCTTGCTGTTCCTCGCACTGGCGCGGCTCGGCGCAACCATGGCACCGGTCAATCCGGACTACGGTGTCGAGGAGGCCCGCTATGTACTGACCCACGCGCAAGTGGGCGGCGTGCTCTGCGCGCCGTCCGCGCTGGCGACGGTGCGAGCGGCCTGCGAGGCGATGGACCCGGCCCCCTGGCTGATGCTCAACGAGCGCGGCGCCGACGATCTTCCGAACTTCGACGAGGCGACGCTGCACCAGGCGGACAGTGCGCCGCCCGACGCGAGCGCGCCCGAGTCGACCTGCGTCTTCATCTACACGTCGGGGACCACCGGCTTCCCCAAGGGGGTGATGCACAGCCAGCGCAACATCGTGCTGGCCGGGGAGGGCTTCGTCGAGCGCATGCATCTGCAACCGAGCGACCGGCTGCTGTGCATCCTGCCGATGTTCCACGTGAATGCCATCTGCTACTCGCTGGGCGGGTCGCTCGCGGCGGGCGCCACGCTGATCCTGGAACCGCGCTTCTCGGCGACGCGGTTCTGGCAGGTCGTGCGCGACTCGCGCGCGACCGAAGTGAACACCATCGCCGCGGTGATGAACATCCTCGTCAAGCGCGATCGAACTGAGTATGTCCCCGGTCACCGGTTGCAGAAGATCTACGGCGGGCCGTTCTCCGAGGAAGCGTACCGGGTTTTCCACCAAGAGTTCCAGGTACCGACGCTGATCGAAGGCTACGGCATGTCCGAGGTGCCGGGCGTGCTGAACAACCCTTTTGCCGGTCCCCACCGTATCGGCAGCATGGGCAAGCCCAGCCGGCATCCGGATCACGCGATGGTTTTCGCCGAGATGAAGGTCGTCGACGATGCCGGCAGCGAGGTCGCGGACGGCCAGATCGGCGAGCTGATCGTGCGCACGCCGATCGTCATGCAAGGCTATTACCGCGAGCCTGGGCAAACGGCAGCGGCGTTTCGCGACGGTTGGTTCGTGACCGGCGACCTCGGTCGGAAGGACGCCGACGGCTACTTCTGGTTCGTGGCGCGCAGGAAGGACATCATCCGCAAGCGCGGCGAGAACATCTCCGGCGCCGAGCTTGATCGCGTGATCGGGAGCCACCCCGGCGTCGTGGAGGCGGCGGCGATCGCGGTTCCGTCCGAACTGGGCGAGGACGACATTCTGGTCGTCGTCGTGCTCAAACCGGGCACCGTGGTGTCGGCGAACGGCATCGCCGACTGGTGTCGCGAACGGCTGGCCGCCATCAAGGTGCCGCGCTATGTCCTGTTCGCAGACTCACTGCCGCATACCCCGACCCATCGGGTCGCCAAGTTCAAGCTGCGGGAGGACGCAAGCCTGCGATCGCGGGCGACCGACCTCCTGGCCTGATCAAACCCGTCCCGGCTCAATTGGCCAGGACGATGCGGGCTTGACCGGACGCGACCTGGAACGCCGGCTGCGTCGCAGCTTGCGCAACCCGGACGCCGTCGCTCGCATACTGGTCGGCGAGCGTGTCGATGAACAGGCCGATCATCACGGTGACGACCAGGGCGGCGACGACCGAGGCGGAACGGATCAGGTTCGACGAGGCTTGGAATTCGCGGTTCATGCTGTTCTCCTTGGGATTGGGTGTCAGGATCGACGAGCCCATGGTGTTGCTGAAGGGCCCTTCAGGTCTTTGGCGCGGGCCTGAAATGTCCTTAAAGATGGGATGGGAGGTGGCGCTCCCCCTGGCGCCGGCGCTACGCTTCGCCCGTCGACCCTGCAGAGCCTCGCCATGCCCGAAGACGCCCCGCCAGCCGTCGCATTTGCCTACCGGTTCGATCGGTTTGAACTGCGTCCGACCGAGCGCGTCCTGCTCGCCGACGGGGAGCCGGTCAAGCTCGGCGGGCGCGGGTTCGACATGCTGGTCGCGCTGGTGCAGCGGCACGACCAGGTGGTGAGCAAGCGGGAGCTGATGGAGCTGGTCTGGCCCAAGCTGATCGTCGAGGAGAACAACCTGCAGGTGCAGGTGATGGCGCTGCGCAAGCTCCTCGGGCCGGCGGCGATCGCCACCGTCCCCGGGCGTGGCTATCGGGTGACGCTGGCCGTCGAAGAGGTGGGGGCGCCGCCGATCGCCTCAGCGCAAGGGGCTGGTACGGCCGCGCCGGCTGCCCCGGCGCCGCGCAAGACCAATCTGCCCGCGCACCTGCCGCCGATGTTCGGCCGCGCGGAGGACTTGACCGCGTTGCGCTCGCTGGTGGCCGAACACGGCCTGGTGTCGATCGTCGGCGCCGGCGGCATCGGCAAGACCCGGCTCGCGCAGGCGCTGGTGACGGAGCTTGCCAGCAGCTACGCCGACGGCGGCTGGATGGTCGAACTGGCGTCGCTCAGCGATCCGACACTGGTGCCAAGCGCAGTCGCGCGGGTTGTGGGCATCGCGCTGTCGACGGAGCGCGCGCCGGCCGACGTGGTCGCGTCGGTCCTGCGCGGCAAGCGGATGCTGCTGGTGCTCGACAACTGCGAGCACCTGATCGACGGCGTGATCGCGATGGTCGAAGCGCTGCGGCGCGACGTACCGGGATTGCGCATCCTGGTCACCAGCCAGGAACCGCTGAAGGTCGTCGACGAGCATGTGTACCGGCTGTCGACGCTAAGTCTGCCGGTCGGCGCGGACCCGGACGACACCCGGAACTCGAGCGCCGTCGAGCTGTTCGTGGCGGCCGCGAAGTCGGCCGATCCCCGCTTCGCGCTGGGCAAGCGCAACGCGGGCGCGGTGGCGGAGATCTGCCGTCACCTCGACGGCATCCCGCTCGCGCTGCAGCTTGCGGCCGCGCGCGTGCCGTTGCTTGGCATCGAGGGCTTGCGTGCGCGCCTGGGCGAGCGCTTCCACGTGCTGACCGGCGGCGCGCGGACGGTGCTGCGCCGGCACCAGACACTGCGCGGCGCGCTCGAATGGAGCCACGGGCTGCTTACGGCCGAGGAGCAGGCGGTGTTCCGGCGCCTGAGCGTGTTCGCCGGTGGCTTCTCGCTCGAGGCGGCGCAGCAGGTCGCCGCGGACAACACGCTGAGCGAATGGCAGGTGCTCGACTTGCTCGGCGCGCTGGTGGACAAGTCGCTGGTGGTCGTCGAGGGGGAGGGCACACCACGCTATCGGCTGCTGGAGACGACCCGTGCCTTCGCGCTGGAACGGCTGCGCGAGGCCGGCGAAACCGACGAGTACCTGCGCCGCCATGCGGTGGTGTTGCGGGACCTGATCCACGCAATGGCGGAGATCCGGCCGAGGACCGCGATACTCCATGCGACGCTGGCCGCCGAGATCGACAACGCCCGCGCGGCGATCGCGTGGGCGAGCGCAGCGCCGGGCGAACGAACGCTTGCCCTCGAGCTGATCGCCGAGACCTTCGAGGTCTGGTTAACGAACGTGCTCACGGCCGAGGCGCTAGCCTGTTGCCTCAAGGCCCGCTCGTTGCTCGACGCGAACACGCCACCTGCCGTCGAGGCGCGTTTCTGGCGCACGATGGCGAGCGCGGGAATGCTTTCGGCGCGCGCGGATTGTCTGGCGGCCGCACAGAAGGCGGCCGGGATGTTTCGTGCGCTTGGCGACCGCTACGCGACCTACCGCGCGCTCGCCATAGGTGCCGCGATCGGATCCCGTCGCGGCGCCTTCGACGAAGTCGCGGCCGCCATCCGCGAGGCGGAGTCCCTGGAGGACGCCGCATGGCCCGCGCACCAGCGCTCGATCCTGTGCCTGGCGCGCTACCTCTGGTGCCTGATGGACGGCCGCTTCGCTGAAGCGATTGAATCCATGCGCACGCAGGTCGCGCTTTATCGCGAGGATGGCAATGCCATCAGCGAGCAGCTGGTCGTCGGCAACGTCGCGTCGGTGCTGGTGGCGACCGGGCAGGCGGAGCTTGCCGTGAGCACCACGCGCCAGGCCATCGCCAGGCTCGAGGAACTCTGCGCCGGCGCCTACGCCGGGCACATCACCTACGCACTGGCCCTCGCGCTCCTCACGCTCGGCCGCCACGACGAGATGCTGGAAGCGGCACGGAAAGCCCACGCACTCCTGCAACGCGAGGGCGATCATCACCTGGTGCTCGAGCCGCTGGCGCTGAGCGCGGCGCTGCAGGGGCGCCACGCCGACGCGGCGAAGATCGTCGGCTTCGTCGACGCCCTCTACGCGAAAACCGGCGACGTGCGCCGCCATCCACAGCGGATGCGACGCGAGAAGATCGACGCGCTGCTCGCGGCCGGGCTCGCCGAGGACGAGCGCAAGGCGCTGCAAGCCGAGGGCGGCAGGATGTCGGAAGACGAAGTGTTTGCGCTGGCGCTACGAACCGGCCGGTAGCTGGGCCCCGAAATGTCGTGCGTCGGGCCCGGTTCCCAGTCTGCTGGTCCCCTGGCGCGTGGGCTGCCGCCCGCTGCCGCGATTGAACTGATGCGGCCGTGGTCGCGTCTAACTATTAGCCGATTTCGGCCGCTCTCTGGGTAGGAGGACGCAATGGAGAAGGTGATAGGCAAGTTCCGCTGGCAGGATATTGTGAATGTTGTGCTCGGCTTCTGGATTGCCGCCTCGCCGTGGGCGCTTGGCTTTTCTGAAACGCTGCCGTTGGCAATGTGGAGCGCCGTGCTGGTCGGGGGCGCGATCATCGTGCTGGCCGGCATCGATCTGGACGCCGCGGCGCGATGGGAGGAATGGTCGATGGCTGTACTCGGGCTCTGGCTCGCGATCTCGCCGCTGGCGCTCGGATTCCTCGACCAGCGGATGGCCGCGGGTGCGATGTTCGCGTCCGGCGCCGCCGTGATCGTGCTGGCAGGGTGGGTGCTCTTTACCGACGGCGCCCTGCGACGGCAGGACGAACACGCGCACGGGCACTGAGTTTTGATGCCTACGCGCCGGGGACGCGCACCCGGCGCGTGAATTGACGGCGCGCGATTGCAGCCCCGTAAGGCTGCGGGGACGTAGAGGGTGTGCCCGCGCTCCTCCGGCTCAGCTTTTCTCCGCCGCGGTGGCATTCGGATCGGCGCGCGCGGGACCGTGGCAATTCCATACGCGATTACCTGTTCAGGCGCTCCCTGAACAGGCGCAGCGCGTGCAGCAGGGTCGAAAGCTGCGCGAGGCGCGCCATGATATCGTCAACGGCGTCGTTGAACTCGGGCGTTCGAAGATTGGTGTCGGCCGACATTTCGCCGACTTTTCTCAGCAAGCTCTGAAGGGCAGGAAAGGCGCCCGTGACCCCGGCC
>JBKKAZ010000098.1:0-26377 GCA_046714435.1 Casimicrobiaceae bacterium | reverse complement strand
CTGGCGGGACCATTTCCACGCTTGCGGCGTGACTGCGAACGACATCGAGTACATCGCGCCGGCGTTTCTGCCCGAAAGTTTCTTTTTCGAAAAGCCCCTTGACGGCTGAGGTCGTCGAGCCGTCCTGCGCAAACCCTTTTCTCGAGATCGAAGCGGCTCAGCCCGGCGGCGGCGTACCGGGTGCGGGGAAGCCAGAGGGCGGCGGAACGGCGCTCGGCTGCGGGAAGCCCGGTGTAGGCACGGCTGAAGGCGGCGGACGATAGCCCGGTGGCGGCGTGTTGGGCGGCGGATAGCCGGCGCCCGGAGGCGGCGCGAAATTTCCCGGCGCGGTCCGATAGGCGACGCGCCCCGGCACCTGATGGCCGCGCGCATACATGCACTGCAGGTAGGCTTGGTCGTAGCCGCGCTGCAGCGCGTACGTCGAGTAGCCGCCGGCATTGGCGGCGTTAATGCTTCCGCCAAGAAGCCCCGTGCCGGCGCCGATCGCTGCACCGGTTCCAGGATCTCCAACCGCCGCGCCAAACAACGCACCGATGGCTGCGCCGATCAGTGTGGCGCCGACGGCGTTTGCCGCCGCGGCGTCGTTGCTCGGCTGCGCAGCGTTCGGGCCGAGCGCGGCCTGCGCGTAGTTGCGGCAGGCCGCGTCGTCAGCGCCGAACTGCTCAGGCGTGGTGCGCGACCCGGGAAGCGCGCCCACCCGGGGTCCGGTCGGCACCGTGGCACAGCCAGCGAGCAGTGACACGACGACGATCGTTGCCAGCCCCGCACGCAGTGTCGGTTTCATGGTGGTCCTCATGATTGCGCGGCTACCTCGCCGGCGCGGGATTCGCGTCGCCGGTACTGAAGGGCACCACCATCATCCACGGCCGGTTGCAGCTGTTCACGTAAGGGAAATAACCTGCCGGATCCTGGCAGTAGTACCAGGAGCCCGCCGCGGCCGGCGCCGAGGCCGCGGGAAGCGGCTGCTGTTCGACGTAATACGCCGGCGCGTCGGCGAGCGGTTTGCCGTCGTACGGATAGGCATAGGCATAGGCATAGGGATCAGCCCAGCCATAGCCGTAAACGTTCCCGTACCCGTAGTACGGCCGGCCCCAATACCAGGGGGAGCCCAAATAGAACCCGACGCCAGGACCGTACCAGCCACCCCAGTAGCCGGACCCGTACCCCCGGTATCCGTACCCATGGCCGTAGCCCCCGCGGTAGCCGTATCCGTACCCCCCGCGGTATCCGTGCCCCTGTCCGTATCCCCCGCGGTATCCGGACCCTTGTCCATACCCGCCGCGGTATCCGGACCCGGATCCACCGTAACCCGCGCCACCGCCGCCACCGGGTCGGCCCGCCCCCGGAGCACCGCCTCCACCTCCGCCGCCCCCGTCCCCCGGGCGACCTTGGGCGATGGCGGTCGACACGGCCAGCGCGAGCGCCAGCGCAACGGCCAATCCACTCAAAATCCTGTTCATTCGACCTCCCGCAGGTTTCCCCACCGTCACCGGTTCGAGCGCCGGGCAGCCTCCGGCGTTCCCGCCGGCGCCCAATAAGCTCAACGCGCGAGCCTGGATTCCGGTTGATCCGCCGGCGCCCGGCGAGCGTAAAGTTGCCCGAAATCGCAGGCACGAACCCCCCGCGGAGGCGACCCATGCCAGGCTACCGCAACGCGCTGCCCCAGCTCGGTGGCGACCTTTTCATTACCGATGGCGGCATCGAAACCACGCTGATCTTTCACGAAGGTCTGGACCTCCCGGACTTCGCGGCGTTTCACCTCTTGCGCACGCCGGAAGGCGAAGCCGCGTTGCACAAGTACTTTCGCAGCTATGCCGAGATCGCGAGGTGCTTCGCCACCGGTCTCGTACTCGAAAGCGCGACCTGGCGCGCGAGCGCGGACTGGGGCACGCGGCTCGGGTATTCGCCCGCCGCGCTCGCCGACGCCAACCGCCGCGCCATCCGCATGCTGGAGGCGATTCGCAACGACTGCCAAAGCGGCGAGATGCGTGTGGTCATCAGCGGATGTCTCGGTCCTCGCGGCGATGGTTACGTTCCCGGTTCCGCCATGACAGCGAAGCAGGCGGAGGCCTACCATCGACCGCAGGCGGAAACGTTCGCGGACTCCGCGGCGGATATGCTGTGTGTCATGACCATGAACTATGTCGAGGAGGCCATCGGTGTTGCGCGTGCGGCGCAGCGGGTCGGGATGCCGGTCGCGATCTCGTTCACCGTCGAGACCGACGGCGCTCTCCCGACGGGCCAGTCGCTGACGTCGGCGATCGAAGCGGTCGACGAAGCGACGTCGGGCTATCCCTGCTATTACATGATCAACTGCGCACATCCCACCCATTTCGAGCAAGTGTTGGGCGAGGGCGGTCCACCGCTCGATCGGATCGCCGGCCTGCGGGCCAACGCGTCGCGCAAGAGTCATGCGGAATTAAACGAGTCCCCCGAGCTCGATGCCGGAAATCCCGTCGAACTGGGATTGCAGTACGCCGGCCTCAAACGGCGGCTGACGCGCCTCAACGTCATGGGCGGATGTTGCGGCACCGACCACCACCATGTGGAACAGATCGCGCAGGCATGCGTGCCGCTGTTTCGCGCCGCGGGCAGCTGAGCGCCGCAACCGAGGGGACCTGCGCGACGTATTCGCAAGCGGCTTCACGGTTCCCCAGTGCCTTCCACCGTGCTACGGTTGGGCCGTTCGAGTTTCCGATCGGTCAGGGCACATGGATCGACTCAAGGGTCGCGTGGCGATCGTCACCGGCGGCGCGGGCGGCATCGGCGCGGCGGTGGGCCGGCTGTTCTGCGAAGAGGGCGCGCGGGTGCTGCTGGTGGATCGCGACGCCGAGGCGATGGGTCCGGTCCTCGACGACATCCGCGCAAGCGTGCCGGGAGCGAAGGTCGGGGGCCTGGTCGCGGACGTCGGTGAGGAAGCGTTTGCGGCGACGACCGTTGCCGAGGCCCGCGCGGCGTTCGGCCGGATCGACCTTCTTGTCAACAACGCCGGCATCCGTGCCTACGAGCCCCTCGCGGTGGCGAAGCGCGAGACCTGGGAAAAGATCCTCGCGGTCAACCTGCTGAGCTATGCCTATCTCGCTCGCGAAGCGCTGCCGGACCTGCGTGCGTCGGGGTGCGGCAGCATCGTCAACGTGTCGTCGACCCACGCGTTCAATCCCCGCGCGGGCATGGGGCAGTATGACGTGACCAAAGCCGGCATCGTGTCGATGACGCGCACGCTAGCCTTCGAGGAAGCCGTGCATGGCGTTCGCGTGAACGCGGTCTGTCCCGGCGCGACTTTCACGCCCTTTCACCGCAAGCGTTTCGCGGCAGCGGGCAAGAGCCAGGCCGACATCGATCGCGAGGCCGCCGACACCTGCCTGATGCGCCGCTGGGCGGCGCCGCGCGAGATCGCGTTGCCGATTCTCTGGCTCGCGTCCGACGAGGCGAGCTATCTGACTGGTTCGGTGATCATGGCCGACGGCGGCCGGCTGGTGGTCTGATGGCATGCTTCCGGATTGCGTCCGTTGCGAAGGCAACAGCAGATCCCTCGACGAGCTCGGGATGACACTGAATAAAGTCCCGTGTCATTCCGAGGGACGAGGAATCTGCTGTTCGCGATCCTGTACGCCCGTAGAGAAGCAGATCCCGCGCTGCGCTCGGGATGACACGGACTGAGGTGACATCATGAACGGCAACGACCAGCTCTTCTCCGTCGCGGACAGCGTGGTGCTGCTGTCGGGCGCAAGTCGCGGCATCGGCTATGCGATCGCAGCCGCCTTCGCCGAGCGTGGCGCGACAGTGATCGTTACCGGACGTGACCGGAAAACGCTGGACGAGGCGCAACGCGAACTCGCCAGGGGCGGGGGCAACGTCGGCACGAGTGTGTGCGATGTGGCCGACGCCGCGGCGATCGGGAGCTGCGTAAAGGACGTGCTGGAGCGGTACGGCCACATCGACACGCTAATCAATGTGGCCGGCGTCAACCGGCGCAAGCCGGCCGCCGACGTCACGCCCGAGGATTTCGACTTCATCCTCGACATCAACCTGCGCGGCGCGTTCCTGATGTCGCAGGCCGTTGGCCGTCACATGATCGAGCGGCACAGTGGCTGCCAGATCAACATCGATTCGCTCAACACCTACGCGCCGCTTACTCGCGTCGTGCCCTATGCGATGAGCAAGGCGGGCCTGGGCATGATGACGCGCGGCCTCGCGACCGAATGGGGCCGCCACGGCGTGCGCGTGAACGGCATCGCGCCGGGTTTCATCCTGACCGACCTGACGCGCAAGCTCTGGTCCTCACCCGTGATGCAGGCGTGGGGAACGAAGAACACGCCAGCCGGGCGGATCGGCGAGGTCGGTGATCTGGTGGGAACGGCGCTGTTTCTCGCCTCGCCCGCGTCGGCGTTCATGACCGGGCAGATTCTGCGCGTGGACGGGGGCTTTTCCGCTGGCGTTCAGTGGCCGATCGACGAGGCCTGATTCGGATTCTGTAGCATCCGCCGCAGCCAGCCGAACCGACGTGACTCCCGTTGCTGTGCACGCGTTGATTTCGCTCCCGCCCACGCGAGCCTTCGCCCGCCGCGCCCTCGTTGCCTCGTTGGCGTCGCTGACCTTCGCCGCCGGGCGCCGCACCGAACTCGCTTTCCGAGTACCTCGCGCAATGTGAGCGCGGCTACGCCATGCGCGCCCTGGAGCGCAACCAGTGGCGGATCGCGCACACCTCGACCAGCGTGCCGGAAGCGACATTGCCCTGGACGTCGGGCAGGATCCGCGGTCGGCCACCCGCCTGACATCCTCGCCTACCCGCGGCCGCACGACTTTGCCGCGAACGGGTTCGCCAAACTCGCCCTGTTCGTCGTAATATCGCTTTCGCCGTGGTGGGCGGCACACCGGCCGCGCATCACTTGGTACAACTTCGGAGTGCGCGCCGGTACGCTGGTCGCCGCCATTGTGTACCTGATCGCGGCAGTGGGAACGCTCGCGGCGATTGTCTGCCTGGTTCGGATTTGAGGGGAGGAACAACCACATGACGCCGCCACCGCTAGCCTTGCGAGAGGAGTTGCGCGAGCAGCTCTTCAACACCGTCTGGACCCGGGAACTGAACGACGTGTTTGCGGACGTCGCGCCTTACTATGACAGCGCCAATTACATTGCCAGCCTGGGCCTGTGGGGTTTTTTCCTGGACAGCTTCATGTCCACAGTCGAGTTGCACCCCGGCGAGCGGGTGCTCGATGTCTGCGCGGGCACCAACGCGATCGGCATCGCGCTGCTCGGGCGCGAGCCCGGCCTCGATGTGCACGCGATCGATCGCAGCGCGGAGATGCAGACCGTCGGCAGGCAACGGGCCGAGGCGAGGGGATTCCACATCCACAGCACGATCGGCGACGTGCACCACCTGCCGTTTCCCGACAATCATTTCGATATCGTCACGCTGCAGTTCGCCTCCCGGCACCTGCGTGTGCGGCGCGTGTTCGAGGAAATCCACCGCGTGCTCAAACCTGGCGGGCACTTCCACCACAGCGACATGCTGCGTCCCGGCAATCCGGTGGTCGAGGGCCTCTACTACGGGTATCTGCGCAGCTGTCTCGCCTTCACCGGGTTCCTCTTCCGCAGCGGGCCGGCGGCGCTCAGCTGCAAGAAGTATTTCATCAACGCGCTAGCGATGTTCTACTCGGCCGAGGAACTGTCGGTAGTGCTGCGTGAACTGGGCTACGTCGACGTGACCGCCAAGACGGTGTTCTGCGGGATGCTCGGATTCCATCGCGCGGTCAAGCCCCTGCCGGACTGACTCACGGTTGGAATTTCCCTTCGTTGACGCTTCCGCTGCGGCGCTTATCGCCGCTGCGGCTACCTGTGCCGGATGCCATGGCGACACCGGCGTCAGCGGCAATCCGGCGATGCCAAGCCTCGCCGGCCAGGATGCACAATATCCCGCGGCTGCGCTTCGGGCCTACAAGGACGGATCACGCAGCGATGAAGCGATGAAGGGTCCGGTGGCGTCGCTCGACGAGCCTGCGATCAAGAACTTGGCGGCCTTCTACGCGAATCAGCGGCCGCAGCAACCGAAGGTGAGCCGGCCGCTGACGATCGCCGAGTGGGCGCAGAGGTGCGATCGCTGCCACGGCGTCGACGGCAACAGCACCGATCCGCGAATGCCGGGCTTGGCCGCGCAGCGCGTGGACTATCTGGAAGCGGTGTTGCATGCCTATCGGACGGGCGAGCGCAAGAGCCCGCAGATGGCCGCCATGTCGAACGTGCTGACGGAGGGGGACGTCGCGAACCTTGCGGCCTACTACGCGCGTCGGAAGGCGCGCGCCGTCGTCTATATCGCGCTGCCGGCCAGGTAAATAAACTGGAACTGCGCGAGCGAGGCTTTGCGGCGGGCGGGCCCGTTCGATTGCCAGGCGAACGATGCCAACGCAGGAGCGTATGGAATGCAGCGTGCGCCGTACCCGAGCATTCCGGCCCGCGTGACCAGAGGAACCGACCATGAGTGATGTCCCGCTGCACCGGCTTTATCGTCACTATTCGGAGCTGCCTTACAGCCAGCGCGTCCTTTACACGGCGACGCTTCTCGTGCTCGGAACGGGTTACCTGTTCGCCTTGATCTACCTGTTTCACACCTACGCCGGACGGGCGGGCGGGAGTCCGATGATGCTGTCGTATCAGGACATCGTCGTCGCCTACAGCGGGAGCGGGAAGGGATCGCGACTCGAATCGGCGCTGCGCGGACCGATGTCGAGCATGCTGCGACCCGAAGAGATCAGCCCCATCATTGCCTGGGTGCAGGAAGGCGCCGATCGCGCGAAGTACGAACGCGACATCAAACCGACGATGGACCAACGCTGTATGAGCTGCCACGACGGGAGCATCCGCACCTTGCCAACCTGAGCGGGTACGAAAACCTGAAGAAAGTGACCGAGCAGGGCACCGGTGCCAACATCTTCACGCTGGTTCGCGTATCGCACATTCATCTGTTCGGCGTCACCTTCGTCTTCTTTGTCGTGGGTCTCATCTTCAGTCACGCCTACGTCCGGCCGGTGTGGCTCAAGTGCGCCGTCATCGCGTTGCCTTTCGTCGGCCTGTTCATGGATGTCGCCTCGTGGTACTTCACCAAAATCTATCATCCGTTCGCCTGGGTCTTGATGTTTGCCGGCGCAGTAATGGGCCTGTGCTTCGCGTTCATGTGGGCGGTGAGCATGTATCAGATGTGGTTTTCCCGGACGCCGACGCCGGTCGCCCTGCGAGAGAGCGGCGATTTTCCGGCTGCCGGCTGAGGCGGCGTCGGTCCGCGGAAGGTGCGTGCACCGGTCGACGTGGAACCGGTTGCCGGGGCCACCGACTGCTCGGCCGGCGCCGCGAACCCGCGACCGGGTAGAATCCGCCGCAGCAAGCCGAACCGCGTTGACGACCGTTACCGTGCACCCGCTGATTTCGTTCCCACCCGCGCGAGGCCTCGCCCGCCGCGCCCTCGTTGTCGCGTTCGGGACGTTGATGTTCGCCGCCAACTTTGGAGGCGCGGATTGCCTCGCCGCCGACGCGACGCCGCTGAAGCCGGTGATGTCCGAAGCCGTCGTCGCAAGCGGCAGCTGGTCGCACGCCTACGCGCCCTACAACGCCATGCCGAAGTATCCGCGCGGCTTCGATCATTTCGAGTTCGTCAATCCGCAGGCGCCAAAGGGCGGCACGCTGCAGCTCGCCAACCCCGACCGGCGCGCGAGCTTCGACAAGTTCAACCCGTTCACGGTCAAGGGACAGTCCCCTGCGGCGCTCACGACGTTGATGTTCGAATCGCTGGCCGTCCGCTCGGGCGACGAGCCGGCGACGATTTACGGATTGGTTGCCGAGGAGATGCTGGTCGCGCCGGACCTGTCCTCGATCACCTTCCGGATCCACCCGAAGGCGCGCTACAGCAACGGCGATCCGGTGAACGCAGCGGACGTCAAGCACGTGTACGAGATGCTGACCGGCAAGTGGGCCGCACCTGCGTACCGCATCATCCTGGGCGGAGTGGCGCTCGCCACGGTTCTGGACGACCGCACCATCCGCTTCGACCTCAAGGAGCGCACGCCCGACACGATCTTCAACGTGGCGGGACTGCCGGTGTTCTCGCGCAAGTGGGGGCAGGGGCCCGACGGCAAGCCCCGGCAGTTCGACGAAATCGTCAACGACTATCCGATCACCACCGGTCCCTACACGATTGCCGCCGTCGATTCGGGGCGTCGCATCGACTTCGCGCGCGACCCGAACTATTGGGGACGCGAACTCGGCGTCAATCGGGGTCAGTACAACTTCGAACGCATCGTCTATCGTTACTACCAGGACAACGCGGTTTCGTTCGAGGCGTTCAAGGCCGGCGAGTTCGACTTCCTGGTCGAGTACTCGGCGCGCCGCTGGGCGCGCCTGCACGCAGGCACCAAGTGGAGCGACGGGCGGATTATCAAGGAATCGTTCCCCAACGGCTTCGGCGCCGGCCTGCAGGCGTACCTGCTCAACATACGCCGACCGCTGCTCCAGGACCGGCGCGTGCGACAGGCTATCAACCTCGCCTACGACTTCGAAGCCGTCAACGTCTACAAACAATACAAGCGCACCAACAGCATGTTCGCGAACTCCGAGTTCGCGGCGACGGGCCTGCCGACCCCCGGCGAGCTAGCGCTGCTCGAGCCTTTTCGCGCCGAGCTGCCGGCCGAGGTCTTCGGCCCCGCGTGGGAGCCGCCACGAACCGACACCGCGCCGAACGCGTTGCGCGAGAATCTGAAAAAAGCACGCACACTGCTCGAGCAGGCCGGCTGGAAGGTTGATGGCTCGGGCGTGCTGCGTAACGCCAAGGGTGAGCGTTTCGAGTTCGAGTACCTCGATACCGGCGACCCACCCGGCCGCGCGGAAGCGGTCTGGCAGCGCAACCTCGAAAAGATCGGGATCAAGATGCACGTGCGGCACACCGACTTCGCGCTGTTCCGCCGGCGCCTCGAGAAGTTCGACTTCGACATGGTGACGATCCGGGTCGGGGACTTCACCTTGCCGAACTCGGCCGACCTGAAGTCCGAGTTCGGCAGCGAGAGCGCCGATGTCGAGGGCTCGAACAACTATCGCGGCTTGAAGAGCAGGGCCGTCGACGGCGTCCTTGCGGCAATGGAGAAGGCGACGACCATGGACCAGTTGCGCGACGCGGCCCGGGCGTTGGACCGGATCGTCATGCACGAGAGCTGGCAGGTGCCGGACCTGTATCTTGGCGCCAATCGCGTCTCGCGCTGGGACAAGCTCGGTATCCCGAAGACGATCCCGAAGTACTACCAGATCGCGACGCCGAGCGACTGGATGCAGTGGGGCGTGACCGCCTGGTGGACCAAGAGCAGGGCGGCGCCGTAGCCGCACGACAAGACCATGCTCGCCTACATCGCCAAACGGCTGCTGCTGATGATCCCGACACTGCTCGGGGTGCTTACGCTCACCTTCGTCATCATCCAGTTCGTGCCGGGCGGCCCGGTCGAGCAGATCATGGCCGAGGCGCGGGCGGGAACCGGCGGCGACACCGGCGGAATGCAGGCGAGGCGCGAGCTCGACGCCAAGCAGTTGGCCGAACTCAAGGAATTGTACGGCTTCGACAAGCCGCCACTCGAGCGCTACCTGTCGATGCTCAAGAGCTTTGTGCAGTTCGATCTCGGCAAGAGCTACTTGCGCAACAAGGATGTCTGGTCGCTGATCAAGGAGAAGATGCCGGTCTCGATCAGCCTCGGGTTGTGGGCGTTCCTGGTGTCCTACCTGATATCGATTCCGCTCGGCATTGCCAAGGCGGTAAAGGAGGGGTCGCGCTTCGACACGCTGACGACGCTGTTGGTGCTGATCGGCTATGCGATCCCCGGATTCGTGCTGGGCGTGCTGCTGATCGTTCTGTTCGCGGGCGGGAGCTTCCTCGACTGGTTCCCGCTGCGCGGCCTCACCTCCGACAACTGGGCGGACCTGTCCTGGCCGCGGCGCGTCGCCGACTACCTCTGGCACCTGCTGCTGCCGCTCACGTGCTACGCGATCGGCAGCTTCGCCGTCGTCACCATGCTGACCAAGAACACCTTCGTCGAGGAAATCCGCAAGCAGTACGTGCTGGTGGCGCGCGCCAAGGGACTGTCCGAACAACGGGTGCTCTACCGGCACGTGTTCCGCAACGCGCTGATCCCAATCGTGACCGGATTCCCCGCGGCGTTCATCGGCGCGTTCTTCGCCAGTTCGCTGCTGATCGAGAAGCTGTTCTCGCTCGACGGGCTGGGCCTGCTGGGCTTCGAGTCGCTGACGCGCCGCGACTATCCGGTGGTACTCGGGACACTCTACTTCTTCACGCTTATTGGCCTCGTCGTGAAGCTGATCGGCGACCTCCTGTACGTGGTCGTGGATCCGCGCGTGCAATTCGGGGCGGTGGCCAAGTGAGCGGCCCGGCGGTCGACCTCGTGGCCGGCAGCCGGCTCCCGGCCGCTGCGGCGACGCCGCGGACGACGTCGCTGTCGCCCAACCAGCGCGCCTGGGCGCGCTTCCGCCGCAACCGACTGGGCTACTACTCGCTGATCGTGTTCGTCGCGCTGCTGGGCATCGCGACCTTCGCCGAACTGTTCAGCAACGACCGGCCGCTCGTCGCGCGCTACCAGGGCGAGTGGTTCTTCCCGATCCTCAACAACCAGCCCGAAACGCGCTTCGGCGGTGACTTCGCGACCATGACGGAGTGGCGCGATCCGCTGATCCGCGACCAGTTCGCGAAGCCCGAGAACTTCGCGCTGTTCACTTTCAACGAGTTCGGCGCCGACTCGCTCGACTATTACGCCCGCGCGGCGGATCCGGCGCGGCCGGGCGGCGGGCATTGGCTCGGCACCGACGCTTCGGGCCGCGACATCGCGGCGCGACTGTTGTACGGCTTCCGCGTCAGCGTCTACTTCGGGATGGCGCTCACCTTCGTCGCGTCGCTGCTCGGCATCCTGATCGGCGCGCTGCAGGGTTATTTCGGCGGCTGGGTGGACCTCACTGGGCAGCGCATCATCGAGATCTGGAATTCGGTCCCCGAACTCTACCTGTTCATCATCATCGCCTCGATTTTCAACCCGTCGATCCTGCTCATCCTGATCGTGTTCGGTCTGTTCGGCTGGATCGGGCTATCCGACTACGTGCGCGCGGAATTTCTGCGCAACCGCAGCCTCGAGTTCGTCAAGGCGGCCCGCGCGATGGGCCTCTCCAACCGCCAGATCATCTGGCGCCACGTGCTGCCCAATTCGATGACGCCGGTCATCACCTTCCTGCCCTTCCGCATGAGCGCCGCGATCCTGTTCCTGACCGCGCTGGATTTCCTGGGCCTCGGCGTGCCCGGCATCCCGTCGCTGGGCGATCTGCTGCGGCAGGGGCAGGAGAACCTCGACTCGTGGTGGATCTCGGTGCCGGCGTTCATCGCGCTGGTCCTGACGCTGCTGCTGCTGACCTTCATGGGCGACGCGCTGCGCGACGCCTTCGACACGAGGAAGTCGTAGGCGATGAGTGCACCGGTTCCACTGCTCGAAGTGCGCGATTTGAGCGTCAATTTCGGCCCGTCGCGGGTCGTCGACCGGGTGTCGTTCCAGGTGTCGCGCGGCGAGAAGTTCGCGCTGGTCGGCGAGTCGGGCTCCGGCAAGTCGGTCACGGCGCTGTCGGTGTTGAGGCTGGTCGACACCGCCAGTTTCGAGGGTGAAATCCGGTTCGAAGGCGAGGATCTGCTTGCGAAGCCGGAACGCGACATGCGAGCGATTCGGGGCAGGGACATCGCGATGATCTTCCAGGAGCCGATGACGGCGCTGAACCCCCTCTATACGGTGGGCAGCCAGATCGGCGAAGTTCTCGAGCTGCATACCGGCGTGCGGGCGCGAGAGGCGCGCGCGCAGGCGATCGAGTTGCTGGCGCGCACCCGCATTCCCGATCCCGAGCGGCGCGTGGATGCGTTCCCGCACCAGCTCTCGGGCGGTCAGCGGCAACGCGCAATGATCGCGATGGCGCTGGCTTGCCGGCCGAAGCTGCTGATTGCCGACGAACCCACCACCGCGCTCGACGTCACCATCCAGGCGCAGATCCTCGCGCTGCTCGACGACCTGCAGCAGGAATACGGGATGGGGCTGTTGTTCATTACCCATGACCTCAACCTGGTGCGTCGTTTCTGCCACCGGGTTGGCGTTATGGAGCGCGGGAAGCTGGTCGAGCAGGGCGAGACCGGTGCGCTGTTCGCCCGCCCGCGCGAGCCCTACACGATCAAGCTGATCAACAGCCGGCCGGAACGCACGATCCACCCGGTAGCGAGCGACGCACCGGTAATCGTGTCCGCCAACGCCGTGCGGGTCGAGTTCCCGGTGCGCGAGGGATGGTTCAGGAAGCGCGCCTTCGAGGCGGTGCGTGACGCGACGCTCGAGCTGCAGCGGGGCGAGACGCTCGGCATCGTCGGAGAATCGGGGTCGGGCAAGACCACGCTCGGGATGGCGCTGCTGGCATTGCAGCCTATCGCGCACGGCGAGATCGGCCTGGAAGGCAAGCGCATCGACAACGCTTCGGGTACCGAGTTGCGCGCGATGCGCAGGCGGGTGCAGGTCGTCTTCCAGGATCCGTTCGCATCGCTCTCCCCGCGCATGACGGTGGAGCAGATCGTCGGCGAGGGCCTCGAGGTGCACATGCCCAAGCTTCCGCCCGCGCAACGGCGCGAACGCATCCTCGCCACGCTCGCCGAAGTGGGACTCACCGAAGCGCAGGGCGTGGCCGACGTGCTGACGCGCTATCCGCACGAGTTCTCCGGCGGGCAGCGGCAGCGCATCGCGATCGCGCGGGTGATCGTGCTGCAGCCGGAACTCATCGTGCTGGACGAGCCGACCTCCGCGCTCGACGTTTCGGTGCAGCAGCAGGTGTTGCGGCTGCTGGTGTCGCTGCAGCAGAAATACCGGCTGAGCTACATATTCATCAGCCACGACCTCGCCGTGGTTCGGGCCATGGCGCACCGCGTGCTGGTGATGAAGGACGGCGCGATCGTCGAGCAGGGCGAGGCCGAGGCACTGTTCGCCAATCCGACCGATCCGTACACGCAAACCCTGCTCGCCGCGGCGCACCTCGCCTAGGGTCAGAGACGACTTTCTGGGGCAGGGAGCCGCCTGACGAGGCGGTCACTGGAAAGTCGTCTCTGACCCTACTTTCACACTGCGCTATTTCCGCGGAACCTTGTTCCAGCTCGCGTCGGGGTTGTATGCCGTGACGGCCCGCGCTGCGGCGTCGGTGCCCGGCCCGAGATCCTTTTGGTGGACGGTTGCGTCGCGGTTGACGATGAACGTCATGATGCCGGTGTCGCCGTACTTCGCGGGCCATGCGATCAGCGCGTAACCTTCGGTCATGCGCCCGTTCTTCACGTAGCTCTTCGCTCCGCCCGCGGCATCCTTGCCCTGCGCGGTGAGGACCCGGTAGTGGTAGCCGTGGTACGGCTGGCCCACCTGGGCATTGGCGAACTCCGCGCCCAGCGGGCTCTCACGTTCGCCGGGGAGCGAGGCCCAGTACAGTCCGTTGCGCTTGCCCGGCGTGGACAGCCCGCGCATCGCGAATTCCTTGACGCCGTCGCCGTTCCAGTCACGGGCGACGTACTCCTCCTGCGCGTCCGTGTAGGCGAGCGAAACCTGGATCGCGGCGAGTTCGTTGCGGCCGATGCGCCGGGTTCGCATCTCCTCGGGAGCGGCCTTGACGTCGAACTGCCACCCCGCAGCCGACTTGACGATCGGAACCGGCAGCGTCCAGCCGTTGCGACCGGCACCGAGGAAGGCCTTGTCGGCGCCGGCAGGGACGATCTTGTGCGCGCGCGCCCAGGCCTCGAGGAAGTTGGTGCGGTCCGACGCGGAATCGTCATGGAGCGGAAGGTACTTGCGGTAGTCGGCACCGAGGACGGTACGAAGAGCGTCGTCGTCGTGACGCGCGAGACCATCGACCACCGCTTCGGCCGCCGCGTCGGGCGTGGGAAAGGCCTTTTGCGCGATCGCTCCGGGAGCAACCGCCAGCGCTCCGGCCAGGATCGCCATCCGAACGCCGTGCGAGGCAAGCTGCAGAACGAGTGTGCTGGTTTTCATGTTCGTGTCCTCGCCATCAACGCCGGCCACCGCCGCCACCACCACCACCGCGGGCGCCACCACCACCTCCGCCGCCTGCGCGGGCTCCACCACGGCCACCGCCGCCTGAACGGGCGGCACTACTGCCGCCTCCTGAGCGTGCGGCACCGGAACTCATGCTGGCGCTCTGCGTGCGTTGCGAGGCTTGCCTGCTGGACGCGCCACGATCGGCCTGGGCGCGGGCCTGGCTGCTGCTCGTGCCGCTGAAGGCGTTGTCGCGTGGCGCTGCTGCGCCGCGCTGCGGTCGATGGACTGCGCTCGTTGGCTCGCCGATTGCTGGCCGGTTGCACACCGCGGTTTTGCATCGCCTGCGAGGCTTGCTGGCGGCTGGCGGCTGGCGTCACGGCTCCCGTCCTTGCCGCGGAACTGCTCGCGGTTGGTGGACGCGGCCTTGTTCTGAAGGTTCTGGCGCTGCGCGTCGCCGCCTCGGTACGATGCGCCCTTCCGGTTCTCGACGTTGTGCGACCAGTTGCCGTTGTTGCCGTCAATCCGGTTGTTCACGTTGATGTTGTTGTAGCGATTGACGTTGATGTTGACGTCGCCGCGGCCCCAGTTGCAGCCGCCCCACAGCGCGTTGGTTACGCCGATGCCGACGCCCCAAGCGATGCCGGTCACCACGGCGCGGGAGAACCAGTATCCCGGCGGCGGCGGATAGTAATAGGGCGGATAGGCGGGATACGGCCAAGCGCCATAGACGATGGTCGGGTTGTACGCAGGCACATAGACGACCTGAGGTTGCGCCGGCTCGATCACGATTACCTGCGGCGGCGGCGCGGACTGCTGGACCACGGTCACCTGCGGGTCCGGCGGCGGGGCGGCTTCGGTGCTCACCTTGATCTGCTCGTTGGTCTTCAGGTTGCCCGCCTGCTGGGCCTTGCCGCGCAGCCGCTGCACCGAGTTCATCACGTCCTCGGGCTGCGCCAGGAAGGCGTCGCCGAGATTCTTGACGTAGTCGGGCTTCTCGCCCAGCGTGATCAGCACTTCCGGAAACGCCACCAGCGACGCGACCGAGGGATCCCACGGCTCGTTCTCGACCATCTTGACGGCGTCGTCACCCTTGGCATCGGGGTGCGCCTTCGACCAATTCGCCGCCGCCACGAAATCGGTGGGATAGGTTGTGGCCATGAACACTTGCGCAAGCAGGGCGTCGGGGTAGAGCGCGACCTGGGCCGTCAACTGGTCGAGCTGCTCATTGGTGAACGGCTTGTCACTGCTCTGCGCGCTGGCCGCGATGGGCAGAACGACTGCTGACGCCAGGACCAGCCACTGCAGCAGGCGATGAATTCGGCGTTTCACAAGGACTCCTTCGGATTGGTAACCGTCCCCGACGGCGCACAGGCGGACAACCATTATTTGTAGCAGCCGAAGCTACGGGGCAATCGCGTCGACGCCCTTTGTTAGGCCACCGAAGTCGGAGGCCGCATCGAGGTCGAATTCGCGGACTATGCCGGGGCCCGGCTTGACGCGTATCAATGTGCGCTCGCCCGGCGGGGCGCAAATTTCTGCATTCCCCTCGATCGATCACGCCCCGTGACCCTTCCGCCCGACCTTGCGCACGAGCTGCCACCCCTGGTCATCCGCGGCCGCACACTGCTGCCGATCGTCCAGGGTGGGATGGGGGTGGGCATTTCGGCCCATCGGTTGGCCGGAAGCGTGGCCGCGCTCGGCGGCATGGGCACGATCGCGAGCGTCGATCTGCGCCGACACCATCCGGACCTGTTGGCGCGCAGCCGCCACGCGAACAAGGCGACGGTCGATGCCGCCAACCTCGAGGCGCTCGACCGCGAAGTTCGTGCTGCGCGGGAGATTGCATCCGGACGAGGCATGATCGCCGTCAACGTGATGCGCGCAGTCTCCGACTATGCGGCCTCGGTGCGCCAGGCCTGCGCGAGCGGCGCCGAGGCGATCGTGATGGGAGCGGGCCTGCCGCTCGACCTGCCCGACCTGGCGGCACCATGGCCGGACGTCGCGCTGATCCCGATCCTGTCGGACGCACGCGGGATTGCACTGGTGGTCAAGAAGTGGGCGCGCAAAGGACGGGTACCCGACGCCATCGTCGTCGAGCACCCGCGCCACGCCGGCGGGCACCTCGGCGCCGCGCGCATCGAGGATCTTGCCGATTCCCGCTTCGATTTCGAACGAGTTCTACCCGAGGCGCGCGCGTTCTTCAAGGCGGAGGGGCTCGGCGAGGACCGGATCCCGCTGATTCCCGCCGGCGGCATCAATTCGCACGCGCGCATCCGCGAGCTGCTCTCGCTCGGCGCGGCTGGCGTGCAACTCGGTACGGCGTTCGCGGTTACCGTCGAGGGTGACGCCGCGCAGGCTTTCAAACAGGTGCTGGCCGGCGCAGGTCCTGCGGACATCGTTGATTTCATGAGCGTCGCCGGACTTCCGGCGCGCGCGGTGCGCACGCCGTGGCTGGAGCGCTACCTCGCCCACCTGCCAAAGCTGCAGGCGGTCGCGCACGTCAAGCCGCGCTGCACGCTCAAGTTCGACTGCCTGGTCCAGTGCGGGCTGCGCGACGGCAACGCGAAAATCGGCCAGTTCTGCATCGACATGCAGCTCGCCTACGCGCTGCGCGGCGACGTTGCCAAGGGGTTGTTTTTCCGCGGCGCGGGCGCTCTGCCATTCGGCAGCGAGATCCGCCCGGTGCGCGACCTGCTCGCCTTCCTGCTGACCGGGACGCGACCCGCCCCGGCATGAGGACGATACCGCCAAACCCTGCGGTCTCGTCGCCGTCCAACCCGCAGCGCACTGCGAGCCGTGCGCTCGCGCGGATCGGGACGGTTCCCCATCGGCTGTTCTTCCTCACCGCGATGGTGCTCGTGGCGCTTATTGCGCTCGCCTGGTTGTGGGTGATCGTCGCACGCACCGGCGTTTTGGCGCAGCCGCCGCTGGCGATTGCGCAGCCGGTCTGGCACGCGCTCGCGATGCTGTTCGGATTCCTTCCCTTCTACATGTTCGGCTTCCTGTTCACCGCGGGACCGAAGTGGCTCGCGGTCGAACCTCCCCCGATCCGCGTTTGGCGCACGGGAGGCTTGGTCGCGGCGGCGGGGGTGCTGACGATGCTGTTCGCGCCGTCTTGGATGCTTGCGCAGCTCGGGGCGGGTGTGTTCGGGCTCGCTTGGCTGGCCTTCGATGCCGTGTTCGCAGGCTTGATACTCGCGAGTCCGGCGCGGGACCGCGTCCACGCGACTCTGGTCCTGTGCGCGATGCTCGCGGGCGCGAGCGGGCCGCTGGCGTTCGCCCTATTCGGCTCCGCCGCGTACTCGTGGCTGGTGTTCGCCGGTGTATGGCTGTTCGCCGTGCCGATGTTCGTTGTGGTGTGCCACCGGATGATCCCGTTCTTCACTGCCGGCGTGTTGCCCGCTACGGCGATGTTCCGGCCCTGGTGGCTGCTTGCCGTTCTCGTTACCGGTCCGGTCGCGCACGCCATGCTCGACGCGGCCGGGTATCAGCGCTGGACCTGGCTGGTCGACGCGCCGCTGGCGCTCGTGGCTTTCGATCTCGCTCGCCGCTGGGGCCTCGCACAGAGCCTCGCGAACCGGCTGCTGGCAATGCTGCACCTGGGCTTCGTCTGGTACGCGATCGCCTTCGCACTGTTCGCGGCGGCATCGCTGTTCGCGCTCGGGGGCCTTCCCGGCGCGCTCGGTGCCGCGCCGGTGCACGCGCTGACGATCGGATTCAGCGGCAGCCTGATGCTCGCGATGGTGTCACGCGTTACCTACGGACACTCCGGGCGCACGCTGGCTGCCGATCGCGTCACCTGGAGTCTGTTCCTGCTGTTGCAGGCAACCGTCGTGGTGCGGATCGTTTCGGCACTGTGGCCGTTGCCCGCACTGCTCGTCCTCACAGCGGCGCTCTGGGCCGCCTCGGTCGTGCCGTGGGCCGCGCGCAACCTGCCGATCTACTGGCGAGCGCGTGCCGACGGCAGGCCGGGATAGGCGATCGCGTCTTGCGGCGAGACGCGATCCCCGGACGTATCTGGCGTTTGACGCGGATCAGGCGCGACCGACCAGTAACGCCAGGGTCTCCGCAGTGAGCGCAGGCTTGGTCTCGCCTTCGATCTCGACGGTACTGACGAGCTTCACCAGCTTGCGCGCCCCGGCCTGTTCCGTGACTTCAGCCAGTGTGACGCGGGCGCGAATCCGCGAGCCGGCCTTCACTGGCGCCAGGAAGCGCACCTTGTCGAGCCCGTAGTTGAAGGCGGCCTTGGCGTCTTTGGGCACCACGCCGATGTCCATGCACATCTCGGCCAGCAGCGCCAGCGTGAGGTAGCCGTGCGCAATCGGGCCACCGAAAGGGCTTTCCCTCTTGGCGCGCTCAACATCGACGTGAATCCACTGATGGTCGCCGGTGCAGTGTGCAAACGCGTTGATGCGGTCCTGGTCCACGCTTACCCATCGGGACGTGCCGAGTTCCTTGCCGATCCATTGCGTCAGCGTGGCCATCGAAAGTTGCGGTGCGCTCATGTCGTTCCTCTTGCGTGCGACTGCGCGTGTTGACGAATCAGCGTGGCGCGCGGATCTCGCCGGCGGGAAACGCACGGCCGCCGACCGCCGTGCCCCAGTCGGCAACGCGGGACAGCCACTCGAACTTCCGTCACGCCACGCCGCGAAGCTCGCGGCGAAGGATCTTGCCGACCGCGGACTTCGGCAGGGCCTCGATGAAGCGCACGGTTCTCGGCACCTTGTACGCCGCCATGCCCTTTCGGCAAAACGCGATCAACTCATCCGCGGTGAGCATCGCGTTCGCCGCCTTCACCACGAACAGCTTCACGGCCTCGCCGGTTCTCTCGTCGGGCATGCCGACGCACGCGCACTCCGCCACGCCAGCGCAGGCGCTCGCCACTTCTTCGACTTCGTTCGGATAGACGTTGAAGCCGGAGACGATGATCATGTCCTTCTTGCGGTCGACGATCTTCAGGAAACCCTTGTCATCGAACACACCCACGTCGCCGGTGCGGAAGTAACCGTCGGCGGTGAAGGCCGCGGCGTTGGCCTCCGGCTGTTGCCAGTACCCCGACATCACCTGCGGCCCCTTGGCGCAGATCTCGCCGGCCTCGCCGATGCCGACCTCGCGGCCGTCCTCGTCCAGCAGCTTGATGTCGGTGGACGGCAGGGGTAGCCCCGTCGTGCCGCTGAAGGTGTCGATGTACGCCGGATTGAACGACAGCACCGGGCTCGTTTCCGACAGTCCGTACCCCTCGCGAATGAACTGCCCCGTGACCTCCTTCCACTTCGCCGAGGTCGCGCTGACCACCGCCGCGCCGCCGCCGCCGGCGAGCCGCAGGTTGGAGAAGTCCACGTCCCCGATCTTCGGATGCATGACGAGCCCTGCGTAGAGCGTGTTGACGCCCATGAAGACGCTGAGCTTCGACGCCTTGAGCGTCTCGACGAAGCCGTCCATGTCGCGTGGGTTGGCCACCAGCCAGTTCTGCGCACCGACCGAGAAGTAAGTGATGAAATTCACCATCAGCGCGAAGATGTGGTACAGCGGCAGCGCGGTGACGATCACTTCCTGCCCGGGGCGGAGCGCGTCAGGCAGCAGGGCCTTGAACTGCTCGGTATTGGCCACGAGGTTGCGGTGCGATAGCGCCGCGCCCTTCGACAGCCCCGTGGTGCCGCCGGTGTACTGCAGGAACAGCAGGTCGTCGCCGTTCACGTCGACCGGCTTCAGGGCGAGCCTGGCGCCTTCGGCAAGCGCATCGGCGAAGGCGGTGGTCGCGCTCAGGCGCGCATCGACCGGCGGGCTCGGCAGCTTCGCCGCGCTGCCGTCGCCGAGCGCGACAGTGAGGATGGTCTTGAGCCCGGTCTTGCCCTTGACCTCGGCCACGGTCGCGCTCGAGCCCGCGAAGACGACGATGACCTCGACGCCAGCATCGTTCAGCTGGTGTTCCAGCTCGCGCGGCGTGTACAGCGGATTGACGTTGACCTGCACGGCGCCGGTGCGAATGATGCCGATGAATGCGATCGGAAAGGCCAGCAGGTTGGGCATCATGACCGCGATGCGGTCGCCTTTCTTCACGCCGAGGCGGTTCTGCAGGTAGGCCGCGAAATCCCTCGACAGACGGTCCACGTCGGCGTAGCTCAGCGTCTGGCCGAACGCGCGGAACGCGGGCTGGTCGGCGAACTTCGTCATCGCACCCTCGAGCATGTGCACGACCGAACGATGCGCATTCGGATCGATGTTGGCGGGAATGCCGTTGCCGTAGGACTTATGCCAGGGTCTTTGGCCCATCGCGTTCTCCAGCGTGGCGTTGGTGTGCGAAAAGGGAGCGCGTCCCGATGGCGTGAATGTAACGTAGGACTGGCCGGCGCTGTCAAGTTCGCGGCGCCACGGGCGGAGTGCGACCTGCTGACGCACCGGCGCGCGCCGAGGGCAAGCTGGGTCAAATCAACATGTCACTCATCGATGTGTCATCCAGAGTGAAACGAAGGATTTGCTGTTGCTTTGCAGCGAACGAAGAAGCAGATCCCGCGCTTCGCTCTGGATGACGCCCGATACCCCGTGTCATTCCGGGTCCGAAGGGCACGGAATCTGCTGTTCGCCTTCACTGCCGAAGCAGATCCCGCGATTCGCTCTGGATGTCACCGGCGGGGGTGCTAGCCGCAGGCGCCTACCGCGCCGCAGGCGCTGCAGAAGTCGCAGCCATCCCTGCGCACGACGGTGAGATTCCCGCATTCGAGGCAGCGTTTGCCGGTGAACACGGGCGCGTCCGCCTTGCGCGCGGGCGTTTCGAGGATGCCCATCTCGCGCGTCGGGAAGCCGCGCTCGTCGAGCACGCCGAGCATCGCGTAGCGGTGGATCACCAGCCGCGCGACGTAGGCCACCGTCGAGGGCCAGTTCTGCTGCCTGCGCGTACCCGGCACGAACGCGAGTAGGTCGCCCAGCGGCTCGGGGTAGGCGAGCAGCTTGCGAAGCTTCATGCCGATCCACGCCGGGTCCAGCACGCGCATGTCGTACGACAGGATGCGCGCGAGCCCGTCGTACGCCCGCGGGTAGTGTCCCGACAGCCACATCGAATACGGCCGCGTGAGGCCATCCGGAAGCGTGATCTCCTTCAGGCCGAGGACGAACTCCTCGCCGGTGACCGGATTGGTGATGTCCACCGTCCACGACAGCGTGCCGTCGGTGCCGGTACGCGGCTCGTCGCGGGAGAACATGGCATCGAGGACCGGCGTCGGGCCGGGCGCGGCGAACGCGCCCAGCGCCTCGCAGCGATGGCGCACCAGTTGCGCGAACGCGGAGATCACGCCGGGAAGCCGCCGCCGCTCGCCGTTGGGCGGCATGCGCATGTCGAAGGGCTGGTCGTCCGTGACCAGCGCGAGCGCGTCGAGCTTGAGCTTCAGCCAGCCGCGGTCGTTCGCGCGCATGTCCATCGACAGCGTCTTGGCCACGGCCCCCAGCCCGCGCGGCTGCTCGGACCCGTTCACCCAGGCCTCGAACGGGAAGACGCCGCGATGCTCGCGCGCTTCGTCGCCGTCGATGTGCCCGACGAAGAGCGCGAACTCGCCGTGCGGCGTGTCGAGCATGTAGGTCCAGGCGGCATTGCCGCCGGGCATCTCGGGCCGGCCGGGCCAGCGCAGGCTCGCGAGCACGGGAGCCGGCAACGCGCCGATGGCGAGGCGCCGGTTCGCGTCGTTCACTTCCACATCGTGGGGCGCCTTGCGCCCCGGTTCGACCGACAGCACCGCGCCCAGCACCGGGTTGGGCCGGTAGGTCGCGAGTCCCTTCAGGTCGGCCTTCCACGCATCGAAGTACAGGTTCTCGAAGTCCGTGTACGGGTAGTCCTCGGGGACGTTGACGGTCTTCGAGATGCTGGTGTCGATGAACGGCGCAATCGCCGCGACCATTTGCATGTGCGCATGCGCCGAGAGCTCGAGCGCGGTCACGAAGGGCGGGGGCAGCGCCGCGGTGTCGCCGCCGAGGTGCCGATACAATCGCCACGCGTGGTCCTCGACCGCGTACTCCTGGAAAGTGCCGTCGCCGAGCCGCTTCTTGCGCGTATAGGTCCACGCGAACGGAGGCTCAATGCCGTTCGAGGCATTGTCGGCGAAGGCGAGGCTGATCGTCCCGGTCGGCGCGATCGACAACAGGTGCGAGTTGCGGATGCCGTGCGACCGGATCTCGGACTTGATCGACGCGGGCAGCCGCGAGGCAAAGGTCCCGCCGCTGAAGTAGAGGTCCGCGTTGAACAGGGGGAAGGCGCCGCGCTCGCGGGCGAGTTCGACCGAGGCGAGGTAGGCGCGGTCGCGCATGCATTCCGCGATGCGCGCCGACAACGAGCGCGCAGCGTCGGAGTCGTAGTGGCAGCCGAGCATCACCAGCGCGTCGCCGAGGCCCGTGAAGCCGAGCCCGACCCGCCGCTTGGCCATCGCCTCGGCACGCTGCTCGGGAAGCGGCCAGTGCGTGGCGTCGAGCACGTCGTCCAGCATTCGCACCGCGGTTTCCACGTTGCGGCCGAAGCCTTCGAAGTCGAACTGCGCGTTCTCCGCAAACGGCGCGCGCACGAAACGGGTCAGGTCGATCGACCCCAGGCAGCAGCAGCCGTAGGGAGGCAGCGGCTGCTCGGCGCAGGGATTGGTCGCCTCGATCGTCTCGCAATAGCGCAGGTTGTTGTCGCGATTGATCCGGTCGAGAAACAGGATGCCGGGCTCGGCGTGGTCGTAGGTGGAGCGCATGATCTGCGCCCACAGGTCGCGCGCGCGGAGCTTGCGGTAGACCCAGGTTCCGTCGTTGCGCCGGTAAGCGCCGGCGGCGACGAGGTCCGGCGCGGGCTCGGCCTTGTGCACGAGTTCGACGTCGCGGTCGGCTTCGACTGCGCGCATGAACTCGTCGCTGACGCCGACCGAAATGTTGAAGTTGGTGAGATCGCCCTGGTCCTTGGCGTGCACGAAGCCTTCGATGTCGGGATGGTCGCAGCGCAGCACCCCCATCTGCGCGCCGCGGCGCGAGCCCGCCGACTCGACCGTTTCGCAGGAACGGTCGAACACGCGCATGTACGACACCGGACCCGACGCCCGCGACTGCGTGCCGCGGACGCGCGCACCGGATGGGCGGATCGACGAGAAGTCGTAACCGACGCCGCCGCCGCGGCGCATCGTTTCCGCCGCCTGGGCCAGCGCTGTGTAGATGCCGGGACGGCCTTCGACGACTTCGGAGATCGAATCGCCGACCGGCTGCACGAAGCAGTTGATCAGCGTCGCAGTGAGGTCGGTGCCAGCCGCGGAATTGATCCGTCCGGCCGGCACGAAGCCGCGGGCCTGGGCGTCGAGGAAGCGCTGCTCCCAGTGCTTGCGGCGCGCCTCGGGTTCGATCTCCGCGAGCGCGTGGGCGACCCGCCGGCGGACGTCGTCGATGCTGCGCTCGTCGCCCTTCGCATACTTCTCGACGAGAACGTCGCCGGAGATCGCTTGCGGTGGAAGGGCTTCGACGGCAGTTGCCGCTGGCACGGTTTGCATGGCGATAGCACTCTCGCGGTGGGGGCAGGGTGCGCGCCCGGTGAAACGAAATTTTACCGGAATCGGACGGGCGGCGGCGACGGAATTCGTGCTTGAAAACTTGCTTTAGATCATGGCGCCGGACGCCATCGTGGAGGTGATTCGGCGGCGACGGGTCCTGTGAGGTGGTTTGCTCAGCCCATCCGGTCAGTCAAGAGAAAACAACCGACACCGAGCCCACGGCTTGCCGTTTCTTCGCCTTGGGCCGCACGACAATCTCGACATCCATGCCGAGCTTGGTGAGAAAACCAATGAGCCGTTCCTGAGAGTAGCCGCGGAAATGTCCGCGCAGCAGCGCGGAAACTTTCGGCTGATCGATGCTCAGCAACTGCCCCGCCTTCGCCTGCGTCAGCTTGTGCGCCTGGATGATGCGGCCGATTTGAGCCACGATCCGTGCTTTGGCCAGCATTTCAGCCGAGTCCGCAAAGCCGAGGTCGGCATAGACGTTGCCTGAACTGACTTCGTAGTCGGCCACCTTCGTGGATTTTCTGGGCATGTTCAATTTCCTTCCGACAGACGTCTGGCATCGTCAAGCCGTTTGAAGATCAACTCCCTATCTGGCCTTGGCGTTTCGATGCCTCTTGCTGATTTCTTCTTGAAGCAGTGAAGGACAAAAACGGCTCGCGAAAAGCCCACGGTATAGACAGCGCGGTAGGTATCCGTCGCGAAGTTCTCGACGACTTCCAGCACGCCAGCCGACCGAAAACCGCGCAACACCTTTGCGCCAGGGTGCTTGGCGCCGATTTGCGCCAAGTGCAGCGCGAAGCCAAACTCCCGCTGCACTGCCCTCGGCATGGCCAGAAGATCCTTGCGTGAACTGCCTACCCAGATCAGTGGCTTTTCGTCGACCCTCATCAATCGTCAATATATGCCAATATTGGCCTGCCTGTCAAATCCTTGAGCCGACGTACTCTACGAGTGGCTTGGACCGCCGATCCAGAAAGCGGACGTAGGCCGGAACGTCCGCTTGCGGGAAGCACTATCGGCGGGAGTCGACCCTGCGCAGACGTTCGGTGCCGTCTCACTCGATCAGCTCGTCGGCACGGATGAGAATCGATTCCGGAATGTGGATACCGAGTGCTTTGGCGGTTTTTAGATTGATCACCAAGTCGTATTTGGTGGGTTGCTCGACGGGGAGATCAGCAGGCTTGGCCCCTTTGATGATTTTGTCAATGTATCGCGCGGCGCGCCGATACATTGTGGCTACGTTCGCCCCGTATGCGATGAGGCCACCGGCCTCCGCGAACTCCCTCGGCGCGAACAGTGCTGGTAGCCGGCTCTTGATAGCGAGATCCGCGATCAGTGTTCGGTGGAAGAAAAAGAAGGAGTCTCCCGGCAAGAGGATCGCGTCGGCGGCCACTTTGGCAAATGCCCTGGCGAGCTCATCGGTCCGCCCCGCCTCGAGGATTTGAAGCTGCACCCCGAGAGAACGGGCTGCCTTCTCAGCCCCTTGCAACTGGAGTGTGGCGCCTGGGTTGCCCGGATTGGCGAGGAACGCGACGCGGGAAGCCTTCGGAACGGCCTGTTTCAGCAGCTCCAGCTGCTTCCCGACGAGATCAACCGTCAACAGCGAGAGACCTGTCACATTCCCACCCGGCCGCGCCAAGCTCGTCACGAGCCCCAGTCCCACTGGATCGCTGAAGTTTGTCATGACGATAGGGATCGTCGCCGTGGCACGTTTAGCAGCGATGGGGGTTGGCTGACCTCCCGCCACGATGACGCCGACTTTGAGACTGACCAGCTCGGCCGCCAATTCTGGGAGTCGTTCAGGCTCCGTCCCCGAAAATCGGCGCTCAATGACGATATTTCGGCTCTCCACGTAGCCGAGTTCCCGCAGCCCTTCGATGAGCGCCTGCCATAGATGCGCGACCTCGGGCGCGGTTGACGATGAGGTGCCGAGAATACCGATTCGAAAAGCCGTCCCCGGCTGCTGCGCGCGTGCGGCAAGCGGCCAAAGCACAATCGCGCCAAAAGAGACCTGAATGAACTCGCGCCGCCTCACGTTTGCTCCCAAGCCCGAACATCACGCGTTACGCAACAACGACAACTTAGCACGCCTCGGCTCGAAACGGCGAAGCGAAACAGCAGTTTGCAGTGACGCAGATGTGCCGGCCCACCTGGTTGGCGCGCGGCCCGAGTGCCCGGGTTCTTAGAAATGCGATGTCTGCATATGGCCGGCCTGAGACGTTGGGGCGCCGGCGCTGAATTTCGCGCTCGAAAATTTGCGCCAGATCATTGCGCCGCTCCGCGTGTGGGGTCAGTCCCCGCCGGCGCACGGCGCCGGCAACGTTGGCAGCGCGTATCATCCCTCGGCAACCGGTGGCGGGAGAGTTCGAAAAGCGTGGGTGAGGCGGATCTCAGGCAGCGCTTGGCGGCGATCCTGGTTGCCGATGTGGCGGGCTACTCGCGCCTCATGGCGGAAGACGAGCGCGGCACTCTGGCCGCATTCGACGCGGCTCGCATCGTGTTCGCGGCGCAGATCGAATCGCACCAAGGTCGCATTTTCGCGACCGGTGGCGATTCGGTGCTTGCCGTGTTCGAGACAGCGGCTGGCGCGGTGCTGGCCGCGTTGGAAGTTCAACGGGATCTCGAAGCATCGTCACGCGGCGTGCCGGAGGATCGGCGCATGCGCTTCCGCATCGGCGTCCACCTCGGCGACGTCTTCGAGAAAGCCGACGGTAGCGTGTACGGCGACGGGGTCAATATCGCCGCGCGCCTGGAGGGATTGGCGGAACCCGGCGGGATCACGGTTTCGGA
>JBKKAZ010000097.1:0-7946 GCA_046714435.1 Casimicrobiaceae bacterium | reverse complement strand
CCGCCGATGATGAACGGTACCTGCCGGGTCTCCTCACCCGGCCCCGAAGGCCCGGATACCGGCACCTGCACTTCGACGAGCCCGATGACCGGACTCGGGGGCAGCCCGCCACCAACGAATTCTTTCCATTCGGCAGCGCCGCAGAACAGCGCCATCCGGTGCGACTTGGCAATGCCGAGCTGGGTACTGCAGCTGGTGGTCGAAAACGGGGCGGTCGGCGTGTTGGTGCTGAAATAGGTGTAACCGCCGGTGGAGACTGCCGAGGTCACCACCTTTTCGCCCGCTGCCGAATCGAGCGGCAGGTAGCAGCCCACGGCACCGGCGGCCGGGACGGCGGACGCGCCGTTGACCGACAGCTGCGATTCGTCGATCGGCGGCAGCCCGGTGGGACCTTTCGCGGTGCGGCGGTCCAACAGTGTGTAGAAGCGATCGTTGGTGACAGCGCCTGGCGGGAAGTACGGCGCGAGCGGCTTTTCGCGGTCGCCGGACCCCACCAGAACCGCCGTGAACAGTTGCGTCTGCACGAGGTCGGGCACGTTGAGGAACTTGCGCGACCTGGCCCCGTCGCCGAGGGTCGCGAGCTTGCCGATGCGCCAGTGACCCGGATCGCCGTCGCCGAACGTATTCTCGAAATCGATCCGGTACACGTTGGCGCCTGAGTCCACCGCGTAGGCGCGGTCGGTTTGACCGTCGAAATCCGAGTCGAGCAGCGCGACCGCGGCAGGGACCGGACGGTCGGTGGCAAACGACTTCACCAGCAAGCCCGACAAAGCGTCGAGCACGAGCACCGCGTTACCCATCGTGGTCGGACCCGGCGAGGTCGCGTCCTCGGCTGTCGCGTCGTAGCCGGCGCCCATGACGATCACCGGGCCAGGATGGCCCTTGACCATCGCGACGCGCGCCTCCGACCAGGTCTGGCCGAGCACCGGGAAGTCCGCGTTCGACTTCCGCCACAGCAGCACCGGGGTCGAAGGCGTGGTGACGTCGAACGCATACAGAAATCGTCCGCCGCGGCGCATCGTGACGAAGATGATCGCCCGCTCGGTCCCGCCCGTGTTGTCGATCTTCTGGTAGACGGTCACCGATCCATCGACGAAGTAGTCGCGCGGCAGCGTCACGGCCGCCGGCGGCGTGACCGGAAACGTGATCTCCGGCGTGTTGTCGCGCAAACGCTTCAGCCGGCCGAACAGTTCGGCAGGAACGAATGACCAGAGCTCCTGCCCCGCCGTCGCGCCGGACCGGTTGGCGTCGATGGCATGGAGCATGCCGTCGTTCGCGCCGTAGAACACGATCGTGCCGATCGATCCGCCGAAATCGACGACCGCGGGACGCGAATGCAGAACGTCGCCGTGAATGCTCGGCCGCACGTTCGTCGTCCCGCCCGGCCCGAGCTCGTCGCCCCGGTTGTCGAGACCCCGCACCCAGTCGATGATGTCGTCACGCTCGGTTGGCCGGGCCGGATCGGTCGCCCCCAGCATCGCGGCGGTGATCGACGGGTTGGTCTTGTCGAAGCGGGTGTTCGGGCCGCCGGCGAGCACGGCCCCGGGCGGGCAACCGACGCAGGTGAAGACCCGGCGCCCGCTCTGATCGGTCGCATAAGTGGTGCGCATGCCCTGCGCGAGTCCGCCCTTTTCGACCACCTCCCCGTCCGGCGAGTCGCTGGCGGTCTTGGGCGTGCCCTTCTTGTCGTTGATCCAGAACTCGCTGTCCATCGTCCAGTAGCTGGTGGCCGAGGGATCAAAGAACCCGGTCGCGGCGTTGATCGCCGGATTGCCGAACCGATCGCCGAGCGCCAACGAGTCGGTGACCGGGTCGTAGACGATCTGGTACTGCTTGAGATTGCCGTGCCAGCGCGTTCGGGCGAGCTGGTCCGGCCGGAACATGCCGACGAACACCTGGTTCTTGTAGGTGCCCTGCGCGTTGACGCTGATCGGCAGGCTGGCCGACGCGAACACGCTGTTGGCCGCCTCGATGCTGTTGAAGACGTTGAGCAGGAACCTCCTGAGCTCGGTGATGTTCGCGGCCGACTTGTAGTGGCCGCCGCCCTGGGTTGCGATGCCGTTGATGAAGTTGGGATAGAGCCCATCGCTCGATGCGCCGACCACGGCGACCGCGTGGGTGATGATCGACTGCACGCCATCCCGGTCGCTGACGTCGGCGGTGCGGAGAAAGCGCGCGAACTCGTCCGCCCAGTTGTCCTGGTCGCTATTCGTGACCTGGCCCGGCGGATAGGTGACCTTGGACGTGTCACCGCCAGCGCCACGCAGCAGCGCGAGCGCGGATGTGTTGTTCTCGTTCGGCGAGCCGTTGCTGACCAGAATGATGTTGTGGGTGCCGCAGCCGGACCCCGGCGCGCCCACGTACCGGCCGCCCGCCACCGCCGCGGGATCCCACTTGGTGCCGAGCGTGCCCTGGTACGGAGGCTTCTTGCTGTACAAGAGATAGGCCTCGTAAAGCGCCTGCGCGTACGGCCCGTTGTTCGCCTTGTCGCCATTGATCGTGATGCTCCTGATCGTGGCCTTGAGGAGCGCGGCATTGGCCCGGGTGAGCGGCAGGATCTGCTTGCGGGGGTAGCCGCCCGGCGGCGCGCCGGACTCGTTGAAAAGCATGAGCCCGATGTTGAACCGTGGCGGATCGCTGGCCAATTTCGGCTGGAGCGCGTCGATCGCGTTGTAGATCGCGCATTTCTCGATCGCGAACTTGGTTCCCTGCTCCTTGTCTGGCGCCGATGCCTTCGGGCCGTCGCTGGTGGGCACGCCGTCCTCCCAGTATTGGCAGTTCGGCACCGAGATGTTGGCGCTCCAGTTGGCGGAGCTGTCCCAGACGATGAGGACATTGGGCAGGTCGTTGGCGGAAGGCGGACGCCCGAAGATGTCGATGTCCTCGGCGCGGGAGGACGCTGCCGCGACCGCCAGGATCGCGATCGCGGCGGAGCGGATGTAGAGTCGACAACTGGTCTTCATGGCGAACTTTCCCGTTGGGGCTTACTTGCAATGGTTCGCGGCGTCGGAGGCGACGACGCGGACGGCAACCCCCTGATGAACGGTTACTTCGGTGTTCGATGTCGCGTCCGATACGACGGCCGCAATGTTCCATTCGGTGTTGGCACACATCGAGTCGCCGGCACCGACCACGGCAGCCGGTCTCACCACCAGGTTTCCACCGCTCCCGCTCGACTGAAGGCAGACCCGATCGGCGGCTTTTGCAACGTCGAGCTCCATGTTCTTGATCGGACGTACCCGGATGCACTTCGGCTTCGGCTCGAGCTTCGCAGCGAAGTCGTCGTTGCCGTCGCCGTCGATGTCGGTCGTGATCGCAATGGCGGCCACTGCTGCCGGATCCTTCGTGAAGGCGTTGGAGCTGATCGTAAGGTCGATGGCCCGCTGCGCAGCCGCGGTCGCCTGTTGTTCCGCCTGACTGTTGCCGACGATCTGCAGTTGCTGGCTGCTGATCCGGAACGCCGACAGCGAGAACCACGCCATCGCCAACAGCAGCACCAGCACCACGAACAGCGTCGCGCCGCCCTGCCGCGACGGGAGTGTGCGGCGTGTATGTTGTCCCCCCTGCGTCGCTTCGCGCCGCTCCCCCCGAGGGGGGCGAGCGCCTTGGGGCGGCCCTGCGGCGCTGGTAGAGCCCCCCTTGGCGCTGCGCGCCCTCCCCCGGAGGGGGAGCGAGCGCCTTGGGAGCGGCCCGGCGGCGCTCATTGCGTCTCCCGCTGCCCGGCGGGCCCCATCGGGCGCACCAGCGACGTCAGCAGCACGCGCTTGTGGCCGTCCGCCGCCGCCGCGGTGTAGCCGGCGGGTCCGAGGTTGAACCTCCGGGTCGTGTCCTTGTAGCGGGGCTCGATATCGGCTGAGCGCACCAGCAGGTAGAGCTTGACCGCCATCACGTTCGACCATTCGCCGAACCCAGCGCCGAGCAGGGGATCGGGCTGTTCCAGATACCGGTCGGGCGTTCCGTCGCCGTTGGCGTCGATGCCGTACTCGACCTGCAGGTTCTCGACGCCCTCGACCAGCGGGGTCACCACGATCCTGTCGCCTGTGAGCTCCGCGCGCTTCAGCGTCGGGATCGTATCGATGCCGCAGCGGCCGCATGTCGCGACGTAGTAGGCGCGAACCATGTACCGCTTGATATCGGCGAGTACCGCGCAGTCGATGGTGTGGAGCATGAAGTGCGCCGGGTCGTTCGAGACCACCCCGAGATTCAGCTTGTTCGGAGTTTCGGCTTTGCACTTGGACAACTGCAGAAACGGCGCCCCGACCGCTTGCGCCACGGGCGTGGTGTCGGGCCCGACGAAGCGCACCACCAGGATCGCGGTGTCCGGCTTGCGATCAGGCATGCACAGAGGCGTCGGGTCGACGGCGCGGAACCCGAAGATGGGAACCGGCGCGTGCTCCAGCTTCGCGTTCACCGGCGGCGCCGTTCCGGAAGGATTCGACCACCCCAGATCGCCGATCGCGGTTGCGCAAGGGTCCCGGACCTGCCAGGTGAAGCCGCCGGCCGTCGTCGTCAAAGTGTCGTAATAACCCGCCTGCGCGATTTCATCGCGCAGCACCTCCATCGCGTAATGGGCGTTCTCCGCGAGCCGCGCCGCGCGCTCGAGGCTCGAGCGGCTCTGGCTCGTCGCGCCGAAGATCGTGCCCACCGTTCCGAGGACCAGGAGCGCGACAGTCATGGCGACGACCAGCTCGACCATCGTCATCCCCCGCTGGCCCGCGGCAACGTCTCGATGCCGCTGGTCGGGACCGCACGCGCAACCTGCCCTTGTCGCACGTTGCGAGGTCCGGCTCCGAACGAGAGTGTGCAACATCGATCAGACGCCTAGGGTCGCGATCTGGAAGGTAGTCGAGTACACGCGACGGGTTTTCTCGTTGTCGGCGCCGAATTCCCCTTGTCCGCTCGGACTGTCCGCAGCCTCGGTGGCTAGCACCCCTTGCCACGCGATCGCGACGACATAGACATTCGGTGCGGTGCGCATCACACAGCCCCGCGCCGCGATCGGCGAGCCGATGGCTTGCTCCGCGTCGAACGTGTCGGCGCCTCGCAGGCGGTTGCGCCATTCGCACTTGTCGCGCTCGACGATGTCGGTCGGGACGAACAGTGCGGCACAGTCCTCCGCCGGCCCCGCGGGCGCATAGGCCGCGACGTAAAGCTCGGCCTGCTTGGGATTGTTGGTAATGCGATCGGCCATCTCCGCGGCGAGGGTCATCGCCACCGCCCGCTGCTGGGCCTCCATTTCCGCCTGCGCCGAGCGTCCGATCACCCGCGCCAGCGACAGCATCCCGAAGGCCAGCACGATCAGCGCGATCAGCACTTCGATCAGCGTGAAGCCGCGCTCGGCCGACGCCTTACGACGCTTCGTATTCACTGGCACTCTCCCTTCGCGAGTCGCGGCAGCCCGCTCGGGTCGATCGACACGCAGCGCGCCTGCACGCCCGGCTGGCCTTCGCTGTCACGGAACTCGACCCGCGTGAACCCGGCGACGGCCAGGCGGCCGTTGCGTTCGTAAACGATGGCGGCGGGAGCGAGCGCGACCGCGACACGGATGCCCGGCGCATCCTTCCTGTCAACCTGCTCGGCGGTCGCCACCGTCGCGACGCGCCATCCTGACTTCCAGTCGCCCGCAGTCTGCGGCGCCACCTCGACCCGGGCGTTGCGCTTGATCGCCTCGCTTCGCGCGACCAGCAACGACGACATCAGATCGGTACCCGCCGCGCGCAGCCGCTGGGCCGCGAGCACGTTGTTGAGGCTGGGCAGGGCGATCGCTGCGAGGATCGCGATCACCACCAGCACCGTAAGGACCTCGATCAAGGTGAGGCCACGAGCGCGCCGTGGGCCGGCGATGCGCGGAAGCGTCGAGTCATGCATCGGTTGTGCCTTCGCTCACCAGCAGCCGGCAGGCTCGCGATTGCCAGCGCTATCGAGCGTGAGCGTCGGGCACTTGTCTTTGGCCTGGTCGCCGACGGCTTGCGCCGTGATCCGGAATGTCGGCGGCACCACGTTGGGCGCTTCGATCGTCACCGGATCCGCGAACTTGCTCTTGATGCTCGCCGGCGGCGCCATGCTGAGTGATACAACCGAGGTGGCATAGCGGCGCTTATCGACGAGAAACTGCTGTTGTCGCGTCGCGAGGTCAGTCAGGAACGATTGCGCTTCGGCACGCGCCGACTTGCGCACCTGCTCGACGTAGGACGGAAGCGCGATGGTGACCAGGATGCCGAGAATGGCAACGACGATGACGAGCTCGATCAGCGAGAAGCCGCGCTGGTGCTCGCTTGTGCGCGAACCGCGTGGCCCGCCCGAGGGCTTGGAATGCCACCGCTGGAAGCGCCGGAACCCCATCGAATCGTCTCCATGATGCTGCGCAGGAGACAGTGACGTGGCTCGGGTCGCGGCGTCACGCGCCGCGATTACATCCCCGAACGGCGGACGACTCCGCCGGCAACCCCGCTACCCGTCGCGCTTCGCGGCGGGCCGGAGGCTTTGCGTCACTGCCTTACAGCAGCTTTGCCAATGTCGAAACTGCTAAGCCTTTGCTCGGAACGCCTGGATGCTCCCGAATGCGCGTCCTTTGGCGGGATGGTTGTGCAAAGCGAAGAATTAGTCAACGTCGGAGTGACGAGCGGTCGCGCACGACCGAAGGGCGAGCGTGTTCGCAACAACATCGCACTGTAGTAACCACGATGCGTGTATTCGAACATGACACGGAGCGTCACATGTCTTGCAACGTCGAACGCTCGATCGTCGGTCTTAGGTTGAAAATTCCGATGCGTGTGCGGCGGCGATCCGAGCTGCGCCCGCTTGCGATGGAAGTCGACTTCTGCGCGTGTCATCGCGAACGCGAATCGACTCTCACGACGCGGCCGCGCCCGCGCTAGTGGCTTTCGCTGGTAAGCAGCGGAGGCAGCGACGCGAAGTCGATGCCTTCTTCGCGCAGTTCAGCGGCTTCCTCCGGCGAGGCCTGGCCGCGGATGGCACGGGCGGGCGCTTCGTCGTAGTGGATCCGGCGCGCTTCCTCGGGAAATCGCCGGCCCACGTTTTCGGTATTGCGAACGATCTCGCGAAGCTTGGCGATCATCCCGGCGGGGATGCCGGTGATCGCCTCGCCGCCCCCCGCCGCAGCCGGCGGCGTCGGGGTCTGTGCGACAGGCTCGCTGTGCCTCGGAACGCTGACACGCGCCGACGGCAACCGCGCGACGTCGCTTGCGTCGCACACGGGACAGCGGACCTGACCGTCCTGCTGCTGGCGCGCGAACGCCTCGCCGGAGGCGAACCAACCCTCGAACCGGTGCCCCTGCGCGCAAGCGAGGTCGTAGACGATCATGGCTTCGATAACGGCGCCGCCGCCCGGGCGGTTGACGCGGCGCTCGGCGTGGCCTCGATCCGCCATATCTGGTAGCGCAACGCGGCGAGGCAACCGCCGATGATCGCGAGGAAGGTAAGGATCGACCCCAGCGCCAGCGTCGAGATGCCGGTCAGCCCCTGGCCGACCGTGCAGCCGAGCGCGGTGACGCCGCCGAAGCCCATCAGGATGCCGCCGGCGATGTGATTGCCGACGTCTTCAATGTTCGCAAAGCCCTCCCAGCGGAAACTGCGGGTCGCGAGCGCCGTCGCGCTCGCGCCGGCGATCATGCCGAGCACACCCGCGATGCCGAAGGTCACGATGCGCGTCGTGTCGGTCCACAGCAGCAGCAGTTCGAGCAGGTACGCGACCGGCGAGGTGAACGAGTACGACTCCATGCGGCCCGAGTTGGTCGCGACGAATTTCTCCTCGAGCGTCGCCGGGTCCTCGGCGACGAATCCCAGATGCCCCGACACATACCAGCCGGCGACGATCACCAGGCCGATGACCAGTCCACCCACCAGCATTTCGCGCGCCTCGCGGAAGTCGCGGCTCGCGAACACGAAGGCGCCGACCGCCGCCGCCACCAGCAACGGCAGCCATA
>JBKKAZ010000096.1:0-8411 GCA_046714435.1 Casimicrobiaceae bacterium | reverse complement strand
CGGCACGCCATCGAGCGGGCCACGCGCGGCGTGCTCGCGCCAGCGCGACTCGCTCGCCCGCGCCGCCGCTAGCGCGCCGTCGGCGTCGAGCGTGACCACCGCGTTGAGCGAACCGTTCACCTGCGCGACCCGGGCAAGCGCCGCTTCGGTCACTTCCACCGGCAAGAAGCTGCGCCGCGCGTAACCCTCCGCCAGCTCGGCAGCGGACAGCCGCGAGAGATCCGTCGCCAGCTCCGTCATCACATCTTCGACGGCAGCCACGTCACCAGGCCGGGCAGCGCCATCAGCAGGAGCGTGAACAGGATCATGATCGCCGCGTACGGCAGGGCGCCCCAGATAGCGTCCTCGATCCCGCCCTTGTCGGGCCGGATGCCGTGCACGACGAACAGGTTCATGCCGACCGGCGGCGTGATCATGCCGAGCTCGCACATGAGCACGATGAAGATGCCATACCAGATCGGGTCCACGCCCAGCGCGATGACGATCGGGTAGGTGATGGGGATGGTCGCAACCTGCATCGAAAGCACATCCATGAACATCCCCAGGATCAGGTAGAACAGGATGAGCGCGAACAGCATGGTGGTCGCAGTCAGGCCGAGCGAGGTGACCCACTTGGTCATGACGTCGGCGATGCCGGTGAGGCTGATGGTCAGGTTGAGGACGAACGCCGCGGCGATGATCAGCAGGATCATCCCGCTGATGCGCGCGGTCTGCATGAAGCAGGTCTCGAGCAATCCGCGCGACAGCCTCCCCACGCGCCAGGCGAAGAACAGTGCCGTGATCACCCCCAGCGCCGCCGACTCGGTGGCCGTCGCAATGCCGAAGTACAGGCTCCCCATGACGATGCCGAAGACGATCACCGGCGGCACCAGGTTGCCGAGGAGCCGGATGCGAACCGCGAGCGGCGGCAGCTCCTCGTGCTTCGCCGAACCCTTCAGTATGCTGGCCGCGGCGATGAACACCATGAAGCACAGCGTCAGCAGCAGCCCGGGGATGATGCCGGCGATGAACAGCTTGCCGATCGAGTTGTTGGTCAGCGACCCGTACACGATCATGTTCACGCTCGGCGGGATGAGAATGCCCAGCGTGCCGCCCGCGGCGATGCTTCCCAGCGAGTCGCGCATCGAATAGCCCCGCGCGTACAACGACGGCAGCGCGACGGTGCCGATCGTTGCCGCTGTTGCAACCGACGACCCCGACGTCGCCGCGAACAGCGCGCAGCAGCCGATGTTGGTGTGCAGCAACCCTCCCGGGAGACGCGCCAGCCACGCCGACAGAGCGACGTACATGCGATCGGCGATGCCGCTCCGCAGCAGCAGTTCACCCAGCAGGATGAACAACGGGATCGAGGTCAGCAGGTTCTCGTTCTGCACGCCCCACACGACCGAGGCGGCGGAGTTGAGGAACGGCATCCCGAACGCGAGCAGGCCTCCTCCGGCGCCGACGACGAACATTGCAACCGCGATCGGCATGCCCACCAGCATCATCGCGAGCATGAATCCGAATCCGGCGATGGCAAGCGTGATGCTCATGGCCGCGGCTCCGGGCGGATCGCGGCCGGCCCCGGCGCCAGGTCCGACACCGAACTGCGGTGCTCGAGATCCTCGAGTTCCTCCTTGAGCTCCTCCTTGGCGCTTTTCGGATGGAACTCGACGTTCAGCTCGTCGAGCTGCCCGGTGAACAGAAGCCAGCTCGCCCGGCCGGCGAAGAAGAGCGCGACCAGCATGAACATGACCAGGCCCGCGTACCACACGGCCTGCGGGTAGATCAGCGGCGTGGCCCATGGCGTCTGCGCCGTACTCCCGAACTCGACCGTCTCGCGCAGCACCTTCGAGCAGATCAGCACCAGCGTCAGCGCCAAGCCCGCGAGCAGCACGATCGACAGCCAGTTGAGGCCGGCCCGGATCCGGCGCGGAAACAGCTCGTGGAACACGTCCACGCGGATGTGATTGCGCCCGATCAGGGCGAGCGTGAAACTGAGCACGCCGCCAACCGCGAGCGCATACCCGCCCAGCTCGTCAGCGCCCTGCAGCGAGTAGTTGAACACCTTCCGCGCGATCGTCTCCACCGTGACGACGATGGAAAGCACCAGGAACACGATGCCGAAGATGTTGGCGATGATCGACTCGAGCCGTTTCATGCCGGCCTCCTGCAGGATCGCGCGATTGCTGAGGACGCAATGGAGCGCGCGCCGGCGCGGGACGTCCGAACGGCGACGTCCCCGCCCGCGAGCACGTCCGCCGCTACTTGAGCCCGACCACCGGGCCCACGAGCTTCTTCCAGGTCGCGGAGCAACCAGGATTGCTCTTGTCGCAGACCTCCGCCCACACCGGGACCGAAACCTCGCTGACCGCGCGGCGCACGATCTCGAGATCGCCGGCGGTCACCGGCACGTTGACCAGGTTGTACTTCTTCCCCGTCGTGCACGGGTCCTTGCCGACGTTGCAGTTGGACGCATCGATGAACAGTTCCTCGGAGTACTTCCAGACCTCCTCGACCTGCGCGTCGAACGCCGCCTTCAGCTTGGCCTGCTGGTCGGGCTTGAGCTTGTTCCACGCGTCGATCGTGATCGCATAACCGTTCAGCGCGATCTGGAAGCCAATCGGCAACATGTGCGTCGAGACTTCCGGCCATCCGGCGGAGTTCGCGGAACTCGGCCCGGTGATGGCGCAATCGACGACACCGAGCGAGAGGCTCTGATGGGTCTCGGCGAAGCTCAGCGGTACCGGCGTCCCGCCCACCGACTGGATGAACTTGGCGAGGTTCTGGTCGTAGACGCGCACCTTCAGGCCCTTGACGTCGGCCAGCTTGGTGATCGGCTTCTTGCAGAACAGCACCTGGGGCCCGAACGGCCACAGGCCGAGAAGCTTGACGTTGAACTGCTTTTGCAGCCGCTGGTCGAGCTCGTTGAAATACGCATTGGCCACGGCGCGCCCGGTCTTGTAGTCGGGGTTGAGCCCCACCAGGTCCAGGCCGAGCAGCGTCGGCTCGTCGCGCGAGTTCTGCGACACGCGCAGCGAGACGATCTCGAACAGGCCCGATTTCATCACCCGGAGCTGGTCGGTGTCCTTGATGCCGGTGGTGTCGATCGGCTTGTACTCGAACACGATCGGCAGTCCGGTCTTCTGCGCCAGCGTCTCGAAGAACGGCTGCTCCTTGTTCTTCTGGATCAGCCCGGTGGCGAGCGGCTGCCCGATGACCTTGAACGTAAGCTTTTCCTGCGCGAGCGCCGGACCCGCCGCGAGCGCGGTGGCGGCCAGCAGCATTGCGAGATTCCTCTTCATGCGACTCCTCCTGGATGATGTCGATGCACGGATCCCCCGCTTCAGGCGGCGGAAACCTGTGGTTCGCCGCGCGAAACGGCGGTTGCCGGCTCCGCTGCGGCCAGATACTCCAGTGCCGCGCGGATGCCGCCCGGCTGGTGGGGAACGCCTGCCACGGCGAGACCCATCTCGACGCCCGCCAGCGTGCCGGCCAGCATCAGATCGTTGAAGTTACCGAGGTGTCCGATGCGGAACACCTTGCCCGCGAGCTTGGTGAGGCCCGCGCCGAGCGACATGTCGTAGCGCTCGAGGATCGTCCGGCGCAGCGCGTCGGCGTCATGGCCCGCCGGCATCATCACCGCCGTCAGCGAGTTGCTGTACTCCTCGGGATTCGCGCAGAGGATCTCGAGCCCCCATCCTCGCACCGCCCGGCGCGTCGCCTCACCGTGACGCGCGTGGCGCACGACGACGTTGGGCAGCCCTTCCTCCTCCAGCATCGCAATCGCCTCACGAAGGCCGTACAGCAGGTTGGTCGCCGGCGTGTAGGGGAAGAAGCCGGCCGGATTGTGCTTGTCCATCTCCTGCCAGTCCCAATAGGAGCGGGGGAGCCGATTGGATCGGGAAGCGGCGAACGCCTTGTCGGACACGGCGTTGAACGACAGGCCGGGCGGGAGCATCAGTCCCTTCTGCGAACCGGCCACCGTGACGTCCACCCCCCACTCGTCGTGGCGATAGTCGAGCGAGGCGAGCGAGGAGATCGTGTCAACCATCAAGAGTGCAGGATGGCGGGCCGCGTCGATCGCCTTCCGTACCAGCGGAATCAGGCTCGCGACGCCGGTCGAGGTTTCGTTATGCACCACCATCACCGCCTTGATGCGATGCTCGCGATCCGCGGTCAGGCGCTGCTCGACGACTTCCACGTCCACGCCGCGCCGCCAGTCGCCGGGCACGAAATCGACCTCGATGCCAAAGCGGGTGGCCATCGCGCGCCAGAGCGTCGCGAAGTGTCCGGTCTCGAACATCAGCACCCGGTCGCCCGGGGATAGCGTGTTGACCAGCGCCGCCTCCCACGCGCCGGTTCCCGAAGCCGGGTAGATGAAGACCCGGCTGCGGGTCTGGAACACGCGCTGCATGCCAGCTAGCACGTCGCGGCCGAGCCGGGCGAACTCCTGGCTGCGGTGGTCTATCGTGGGGCGGTCGATCGCGCGCAGCACACGGTCGGGCACGTTGGTGGGTCCGGGAATCTGCAGGAAGTGGCGGCCGCTACGCGATGCCATGGGATGGGTCCTCGTGGTGCAAGCTGTGCCTGTGAATATGGCACAGACCGGTGAATCCGAGTGTAGGCAACGCCGGCTGCGCCGGGCGAAACTTCCCGCGGGTCGGGAAAGATCGCCCAATCCCTGACAAGTCAGGAACTTGCGCGTCGCGCCGCGTGGGAAACGGCTATCCGGGACGAGGTCCGGACTCGGTTCGGGCTGGCACCCGTCCTCCGGTGGCCCGTGTGATCTCGCGGGCGGCGGCGATCACCTGTTCGCCGAGCTCGGGGACGCGCCGTTGCGTGACGCGTACCGTCGGACCGGCGACCGAGACGGCCGCCAGTGGACACCGGTATTCATCGAAGACTACCGCGGCGACACACCTCAGGCCCACGGCGTTCTCCTCGTCGTCCACCGCATAGCCGTGCAGGCGGGCAGCGGCGAGTACCTCGTGCAGCATCGTGGGACGGGCGATCGAATTCGATGTGCGCCGCGGCAGGCCGTGCTGCTTCAGGATCTCCGCCACTTCGCGCTCGCTCATCACGGACAGCAGCGCCTGGCCCATCGCCGTGCAAGGCAACGGCGATCGGCCACCCGGACGCGTGATGGCGCGCATGAGCTCCCGGCTTTCCACCTGGGTGAGAAACACCACGTCGCCCTGGTCGAGCAACCCCAGATTGACGGTCTCGCCCGTCAGGTCGCGGAGCCGCCGCATGAACGGTAGCGCCAGCGACGCGAAGTTGCGCCGGCGCGCGAACGCCGCCCCGATCGAGAAGCAGCGGACGCCGACGAACCAGAGGCTCGAGTCGCGGTCGAACTGCACGAACTGCTTCTGCTCCAGCGTGGTGAGCAGCCGGTGCGTCGTGGAGGTGGACAGGCCGGCGCGCGCGGCGAGGTCCACCAGGCGATAACCTTCGTCGTCCTCGGCCAGGATCTCGAGCAGCGAGATCGCGCGCAGCAGCGATTGCACGGTACCGTCGGATTCGCGCGCGATCTTCTCGACCTTGCCGGCCGGTGGCGGCGCAGCGCCGGTACGCGTGAGGATCATCAGGGTGCTCCTTTGGCCGCGAGATAGCGCCTCCGCGTCGGCGCCGGATCGACAGTGTACCGGCGCCGTTTCGGCATCGCCGGATACGGCCGCTCGCAACGCAGAAACCGGCCGCGGCCTGGTGCGCCCTGCGCTTCGGATCCATTCCACACGATTTCTCCGCGCGAAACCGTGACCGCCGGCCACCCGTTGAGCGTCATCCCCTCGTAGGGCGTGTAGTCGACGTTGTGATGGAGCATCGCGTTGCTGATCTTGAGGTCGAGAGCGTCGTTCCAGATCACGAGGTCCGCGTCGCCACCGACCGCGATCGTGCCCTTGCGCGGGTACAACCCGTACATCTTCGCGACGTTGGTCGAGGTCAGCGCGACGAAGGTGGTGATGTCGATGCGGTCCTTCATGACGCCCTCGGAAAACAGCAGCGGCAGCCGCGTCTCCAGCCCGGGAATGCCGTTCGGCACCCGGCTGAAGGGGGCCTCCCCACCTGCGACCTTCTTGCCGTCCGGACCATCATAGCGAAACGGTGCGTGGTCGGACGAAAATACCTGGAAGACACCGTTCTCGAGGCCGTCCCAGATCACCTGCTGATTGGCCTTGTCGCGCGGCGGCGGGCTGCAGATGCACTTGGCGCCGTCGAAGCCTTCACGGTCGAGGTCTTCGCCGGACAGGAACAGATACTGCGGGCAGGTCTCGCCGTAGACCTGCAGGCCGCGACCCTGGGCCCAGCGGATCTGCTCGACCGCCTCGCGCCCGGAAACGTGCACGATCAGCACGGGCAGGTCGACCAGCTCGCCGAAGGCGATTGCGCGATGCGTCGCCTCGCGCTCGACCAGCATGGGCCGCGACGTCGCATGGAACTTCGGTGCGCTGTGCCCCGCGGCGAGCAGCTGCTCGGTAAGCCACGCGATGCAATCGGTGCTCTCGGCGTGGATCATCACCATCGCTCCCTCGCGCCGCGCGACCGCGAGCACCTGAAGGATCTGCCGGTCGTTGAGCTTCAGGTCGTCGTAGGTCATGTAGATCTTGAACGACGTGTAGCCCTCCTCGATGAGCAGCGGCAATTCATCCTTCAGCACCGCCTCGGTCGGGTCGGAGACGATCATGTGGAAGGCGTAATCGATGAGCGCCTTGCCGTCGGCGCGCCGGTGGTAGTCGGCGACCGCGGCGCGCAGCGACTGCCCCTTGAACTGGCAGGCGAACGGAATCACCGTGGTCGTGCCGCCGCAGGCCGCCGACAGCGTTCCGGAGCGGAAGTCGTCGGCCATGGTCGAGCCGTCGCTCATCGGCTGGTCGAGGTGGCAATGGCCATCGACCCCGCCCGGAAGCACCCAGCGTCCGGCGGCGTCGATGTCCAGCGCTCCGGCGGCCAACCCGCGTGCCAACGCAGCGACCCGGCCGTCCCTGACGCCGATGTCGCAGGCGAACACATCCGCGGCGGTTACCACCCGGGCGTTGCGGACGACGAGGTCGAACTCGCTCACGCGATCTCCCGGAACAGCCGACCCCAACCCTGGATGCGTTTCGGGTCCGCACCGGCGAGAGTGAGCGCTTTCCACACGACGGTGGCAATCGTATCGTAGATCGGAATGCCGATCTCGCGCTCCAACTCCTCGACCAACGGGGCGCCACGCAGATTGGTGCAGAAGATCGTGATTGCCTGCGGCCCCTCGCGCGCGACCTCCCGCACCATGCGCCGGATATCGTCCGCGCCGACTTCGGAAAAGGAGAAGTTGTCCTGCTTGCGCAGGTGCCGCTCGGCAACGCACTCGAAGCCCGACGCGGCATAGTTCTTCATGATCGCCGCCTGGACGTCGTCGCGGTACGGCGTGACCAGGCCGAAGCGGGTGACGCCGGCAAGACGGAAAATCTCGTTCAGCGCGAGCACCGACGTGCACGCCGGGATGCTGGTGGACTCGGTGATGCGCCGGCACAGCCGCTCGTCGGCCTCGAAACCGAGCCAGCCCGACGAGGTGCCGTTCCAGCCTATGACGCGCACCTTGGCGTGCGAGAGCAATTCCACGGCGCGCAGGATCTCGCTGTCGTCGAACTGACCGAGCGCCTGCTCCGACAGCGCGATTTCGGTGACGCGAAAGCGCCCGAAGTGCGCGCTGGCCTCGGGCAAGCCGGCGAGCATCGCCGTGGTCACCGGCTCAAGCGTGGTGTTGGAGGACGGGGTCAGCATCCCCAGCAGGACACGATTCATGATGGACATCCGGGAGGCGAATCGTACGCGCAACGCATCGCAGTGGCGAAATCGGCAGCGTATTCGCCCTGCTACCGCCGCCCCCGCCACCACTCGTTGCCGCCATAACCCAGGAAGCCCATCGACACGCGAACGATGCCGTACGCGACCCAGGAGACCGCCTTCGCGAGCGGCGAGCGCGCCGCCCAGCGCTGCGGGCCGACGCGGCGCGCGCCGGTCTGAATCATCTGCAGCAGTTCCACGCGCAGTCGCCCGGCGAACCCGGGATCGCGCACGAACAGGTTCGCCTCGCGCGACATGAGCAGCGAATACGGATCGATGTTGGAGCTGCCGACCGTCGCCCAGCGGTCGTCGATCACCGCAACCTTGGCGTGCAGGAACGAGCGGTGATACTCCTCGATCGCAACGCCCCCGGCCAGCAGCTGGCCGTACAGCGCGCGCGCTGCGTAGTGCAGCAGCCGATACTCGACGCGGGCCTGCAGCAGCAAGGTCACGTGCACGCCGCGCGCGGCCGCCTTGATGAGCTCGCGCCGGAAGCGGATGCCGGGAAAGAAGTAGGCGTTGGCGATCAGGATCTCGCGCCGCGCGGTCCGGATCCCCGCGAGGTACGCGCGCTCGATGTCGCGGCGATGGCGCAGGTTGTC
>JBKKAZ010000095.1:0-5840 GCA_046714435.1 Casimicrobiaceae bacterium | reverse complement strand
GTCTGCGCGAAGCGATGGATCATCGCGGGCTCGACGTCGAAGAACAGCAGCAGGTAGAGCAGCTGCTCGAGCGAGTCGACCAGCTCGGTCGCGCTGCCGGCGTGGAAGCGTTCGTTGCGCAGCCCTTCGAGATAGTGCTCGAGTCCGGTGTGATCGGCCGTGTACTGGCACACCTCGAGCGCCTGAACCGCCAGCGGAAGCGCGTCCGGACACTGCGACTCGAAGCGTCGGAAATTGACGATCCATTCGTCGATGCGCCCCGCGCCGAGCAACGCCTCGCCCAGATTCTTGTAGGCGGCCACGTGCCGGGAGTCGCAGCCAAGCGCCGCCTGGAACGCGGTAATCGACGCGTCGCTGCGCCCGCCTTCGCCGAACAGGACGGCGAGATTGAAATGCGCGTCGGCGAATCCGGGGTCGAAAGCCAGCGCGTGCTGGTAGGAACGTGCGGCATCGGCGCGCCTGCCCTGCATCTGCAGCGCAACGCCCAGGTTGTAGTTCGCCTCGGCGTCGGTCGCATCGAGCGCCAGGGCGTTCGAAAAGCTGGCGGCGGCCGCGGCGCCGTCGTGGCGTGCGAGTTCGAGTTCGCCGCGGACACGCCACAGCACCGGACTGCGCGGCCGGCGCTGCAGTCCCGCCTCCACCAGTTCCAGGCCGTGCTCCAGTTCGCCTCGATCCCGTTCCAGCCGCGCGGCGGCTGCGCGTGCCTCGAGGTAGTCCGGCGCTTCGCGCAGCGCGCGCTTCAGCAGCGTCGCTGCAGCGTCCAGTTCGCCTTGCTCGCGAAGCAGGGCCGCGGAGAGGTGCAGCGTCGGCGCGTGGTCGGGTTGTGCCTCGAGCAGCCGCTGGTAGCCGTCTCTGGCCTCGTCGTTCCGCCCCTCGCGATGCGCCTCGACGGCCTGGGTGAACGCGCGATTCAGCTCGGCCGCGGTGAGCCCGCAACCAGGCCGGCACTCGGCACGATCCGCGAACTCGGTCAGCGCTGCAGCGATGGTGCGCGCGTCCGTTGGCCAACTGTCGTCGATCAGCGGATGCTCATGGTGCGGGGCTGCCACGGCAATGCCGATCGCCACCGCCGCCGGCCTCGCCGCGAGCAGCGCACCGCTTGCGATCGACAAACCGGCGAGATCGAGCAGCAGGTCGGGATCCTCGGCAGCGAGCACGGCCGCCGCCGCCAGATCCGGCGCCGGTCCGACTGACATCGTCCGCGCGTTCGCGAGCGGTCCGTCGTGCGGCAACGGCAGCTCAGCATCCCCGAGCAGCGTCCACGCCACGCGTTGGACCCCGCCTGCCACGTCGCTCAGCAGTTGCAGCGCGCGTTCCCGTGATTTCGAGTCTTGCGGCATCACCACGGCGACCCGAAGCGCCGCGCCGGCCGTGCGCCGCGGCCAGCGTAGCGGGGCGACACCGGGCGCGAGTGCGATGGCCGCCGCGGCATGGCGGGATGCGAGCGCTACGGCGCCTTCGTGATCGCCACCGGCCGCCAGCGCCAGCGCGATTTCGCGCAATACGTCCCACTCGCGCTCGGAGACGGGTCGATCCAGCGCCGCGCGGACGATGGCACCGCGCGCGTTGCGCAATGCCACCGGTGCGTCATTCGCGATCGCTGCGCGCGCCATCGGCGCGAGCAGCGCGAACGCAACCGAATCCAGGTGCGGAACCAGTGCTGTGAGGACCACGACCCCGCCGGCCGTATCCGGCGATCGCTGCAGCACGTGCGCCAGCATCCCGCCGATGGCAGGCGACGCCAGGCGTCCCGCATCGCCGGCCAGCACGGCCGTGAGTTCCAGGAGCGCATTCGCGTCGCGGCCACTCGCCAGCGCCGCAACCGCGTCGAGGACACGTGCAGAGCGATCCTCGGGCGCAAGTCTGCGGGCCGCTGCGGCAACATCGGCGGCACCGTTCGAATCGGCGAGCGCGAGCAGCGCCTCGGCGAGCGCGAGCTGCGTGGCAAGATGCTCCGGCGCGACGCGCGCGGCCTCGCGCCAGGCGGCGACCGCACGGGGAATCGCGCCGAGCTGCCACTGCACCTCGCCAAGCAGGTAGCGCGGATCGGCGGCCGTTGGAGCAAGCGACTGGGCGCGCTGGAAACAGAGCATCGCGTCGACCGGCCGCCCCTCCCACTGATGGACGCGGCCGCGTTGCAGCCAGTCGGCGTAATCACCCTCCGCCATGGTGTCTCAGAGGGGCGGTCGCGCAGCCTGCAGTCCCGGCGCAAATGCTCCGGATCCAGCGTGTCATCGCAGTTTCGCCCGGAGCGCGTCGGCCGCGCGCGCCGGCACGAACCGCACCAGCCAGTGCCCCATGCGCGTGCGCAACGGCCGCCGCGTGGCGCTGTCGGGAACAGGCTCGGGCACCGGCGATGGCGTCACGTCCACGTCGGTCTCGCGCGGAGGTGCCCAGGGTCGATATCCGAAGGCCTCGCAGATCCGCCGCCGGTCGACCGCCGCATGGATCACGGTGAGCTGCGAGGCCGCACGCTCGTAGATACCAGTCGTGGCGCTGGCCATATCGTCGAGCGCGGGGATCGGCATCGTTGCCGCGCGCGCGCCGGCATTCTCGATCGCGACCGCATGATCGGGCGATACCAGTTCAAGGATGCAATCGAGCATCGCGCGCTCGTCGCGCCACTGCTCGTCGCTCATCACGAAGCCGGCGCCGTGATCCCCGACGCGCTCGGCGAGCGCGCCGATCGGCGGCACCAGCACTGCCCGGCCCGCCGCCCAGGCCTCCGACAGCGTGAACGCGAACGACTCCGGCCCCGACGAAGGAAACAGCACCAGCGATGCACGATAGTAGTCGAGCAGCGCAGGAAGGTCGCCGGCCTGGTAGGGTCCGTGCACGGTGAGGCGGCCGTCTTCGCTTTGCCACGCCTCCTGGCGGCGATCGAGATAGCCGACCACGACGAAGCGCACGCGTGCAGCTTGCTCGGCCGCCAGCGCCGCCAGCCGCTCGATGCGCCGCGCACCCTTGTCGGGTCCGACGGCGCCCAGGATGGCGACGGTCGGAACACCATCGTCCGGCAGCATCACGACCTGCAGCGCGCCAGGACGCCGGGACTTGCGCGGCGGCAGGCCGTGTGGAACGACCGTTGCGTCGACGCCGGGAAAGTAACGGCGGAGCATGTCCGCGGCCCACCGCGACGGCGCGATCACGAACGAAGCCGCAGCGAGCAGCGCGCCATGGCGCTCGCGCCAGCGGGCGATGTCTTCAGACGCACAGTCGCGCTGTCCGGCGAGGCACACGCGGCAGGCCGCGAGATCGGTGACACCTCCGCAGTGGCCGCCGTCTGCCCGCTGCAGCGTTATCGTCGGGCAGGCGAAGGCGAGGTCGTGCACGGTGTAGCCGTACGGGATGCGAAGCCGCGGCATCGCGTCCTGCAGCGGCTCGCGGCTGCCCGAGATGTTGTGGAGGTGGACGACCCCGATGCCGAAGCTCGCGCACAGCACGCCCAGGAACTCCTCGAGCGGCTCGTGCTCACGGCGCGCGAACTCGCCCAGCCCCGAGCTGCCATCCGAGCGATGCTCCTCGATGCGCCAGCGATCGCCGCGCACGGTGGCGAGCACATGGCGGATGCGTCCGCGCGTGGCCTCGATCAGCGATCGCACATGCAACTCGGTGCCGCCTCCGCCATGGATGACGTGCAGCACGCCCAGCGCAGACCCGGTCCTGCGGTCGTACGCCGTGGCTGCCGCCTCCCGCAGCGGCTTGACCGGATCGCGCGCGATGTAGTCACCGACCAGGTCGAGATAGGTCGGATGGCGCTCGAGCAGCAGCGCCAGGTTGCGGACGCCGAGCGAAGCCTTCGCACCCTCGAACGAGCGCCCGCCACTGTGCAGTACGAACGCGTCGTCGCAAAGCACGTTGCGGAAACCGGCTCGGTGCGCACGGAGACAGAAGTCGTTCTCCTCGCCGTAGCCCGCGCCGAACGCCGGATCGAACGGGCCGATCGCGTCGACCAGCGCGCGACGGACGAACATGCAGAAGCCGACCCCGGTCGGCAGATCCGGGTAGTACGGTACCGCTGCCGAGGCTATTGCCTGGCGCAGCGGCTCGGGGTCGGCCCCCGGCGGCCAGGGGTTGTCCTCGCAGAAGCGGGGCAACGAGCAGATCTCCGCGTTGTTCGAGAACGGCGTAATGGTGCCGATGCTACGATCCGACGCTGCACAGCGAGAGAGCGCGTTGAGCCATCCGGCGGTGACAATCGCATCGGAGTTGAGCAGCACGATGTCGGCGCGTGAGCGGGTCATTCCCCGGTTCGCGGTCCCGATGAAGCCCAGGTTGCAATCGTTCCGAATCAGCTCGAGGCCGCCGATCGCGCGTCCCGCGAGTTCGGCGAAGTACGCGCCGATGGCCGGATCCGGCGAGGCATCGTCGATCAGCACCAGCCGATACGCGCCGCCGGTATGGGCGAGCACCGAGTCCACGCAGGCGCGCAGGTCGTGCGGCGCGTTGTACACCGGAACGACGATTTCAATCGGTGGCGGACCCATGGTCAGCCTCCGGTAAGCCGGCGCCATAACAGCCGGATCCTCAGGGCGGGAAGCCGCAGCCACCAGCGCGCCGACTGCCGGTAGGCGATGATCCGCTCCTGCGCGGCGAGCGCCGCCTCGAGCCGCAGGTTCTCGACCTTCAATGCCGCGACGGCGTGCTCGAGGCTCGCAGCGGTGGCGTCGCGCTGCGCGAATGCGCTGCGCGCGCTGTCCAGCAGCGACCTCGTTTCGGACAGTATCGCGAGATCGCCGATCCGCTGGCGTTCGAGGGCGCTATGGTATTTGTCGCGCTCCTGTCGCGCCTGCGATCGACCGGTGTCCAGCGCCCGCGACAGGGCCTCGAACACGGCAAACGCGCCGGTTTCCTCGACGCCCGCCGGCCAGGCGAGCAGCGCGCACATGCGATCCGCACGGCGAACGACTTCGGGAGGCACGACCGGCGCGATCCACGCGTCCGGTTCAGTCAACGCAAAGGTGCGGGGGTCGACCCGAATCACCGACGCCGCACAGTCGATGCCCTCGCCACCGCTGCCGACCGACCACAGCACTTCGCCGCCCGCGTGCAGCCGGCACTCGAGCACCTGGACCACGCCGACGCGATCGGCGAGCAGCAGCCGCAATGCGCCCGACGGCTCGGGCAACCGCCACTCGAGCGCGGTGGTCACGCCACCGAGCGGGAGCTGCGCGGTCAGCGCGTGGTCCAGCGAAAGCGCGTTGGAATCGGCGGCGAACAGCAGGCGCACGGGAACGTGTTCTCCGCCTTGCATCGCCGCCGGCTCGGGTTGCGCATCGCGAACTCCGGGTGCGGCTCGCACCAGCCATTGGTAGGCGAGCCCTCGTCCGCGGGAAGCGAGCGCATCGCGCAACGCCGGCGCGAGCGCCTCGCTGCGAATACGGAACTCCGTCTCGAACACGCCGAGCGTGGTTGCATCCCACGCGTTGACGGCGTATCCGGCGCGATGCAGCAGCGCCACCAGCGAGCGCCAGGTGTAGAGCCGCAGATGGGTGGGATCGAGCAGGCCTTCGCCGCCGTAGTCGAAGCGATCGTCGATCAGGTTGGCGATCACCGCGCTGTGCGCGACGTTGGGCACCGACAGCAGCAATTCGCCGCGCTCGGTTAACAGCGGCCGCAGCCGCGCCAGCAGCCGCGCGCCGTCGCGCAGGTGTTCGAGGACGTCGGCGCAGACGATTGCGTCGTAGCGCGAGTCGCCGACCTCGGCAAGCCCGGCATCGCCTTCGCGGGCCGCGACCACCGCGCGCCGCGCGGGGCGCGCCGCCTCCGCCGCCGCCGCCGGATCGATCTCGACGATGTCGACGGTGCAGCCCTGCGAGCGCAGGTGCTCGGTGAAATAC
>JBKKAZ010000094.1:0-4565 GCA_046714435.1 Casimicrobiaceae bacterium | reverse complement strand
GGTCCGATGGATCAGCAGATGAAGGCCCACGCCGACCGCGAGTCCGACGCCGATGATCGCAAATCGATAGGAGGGATATGCCAGGCCGAAGAGCTCGACAGTGCCCGACAATGCGGGAGGCGCGTTCATGTACACGGACGCCGGGCCCCAGACGATGCGCACCAGCTCGTTGAAGAACAGGATCAGGCCGAAGGTCGCAAGCACCTGATCGAGATGGTCCCGCCCATAAAGCCGTGTAAGCGCAATGCGCTCGACCACGATCCCGAGCAACATCGCGGCCGGAACGGCTACGACTCCGGCGAGCAGAAACGAGCCCGTCCGATCGAAAACCGTCGCGGCGAAGTACGCCCCCATCATGTACAGCGAGCCGTGCGCGAGATTCACGAAGTTCATGATCCCGAACACCAGCGTCAGCCCGGCGGCGAGCAGGAACAACAGCACGCCGAGCTGCAGACCGTTCAGCGCCTGGGTGAGAAACAGTCCGACAGTCATGGACGGTGCCGGTAAGACCCCTGTCGTTCCCGCGCACGCGGGAACCCCGCGTCGTTCCGGCCGACGCCACTTAATCCCCGCTTTCGCGGGGACGACGATTTACGAATTTCCGCCGTCGCGCATGGCCTTCTTGCGGCTATTTAAGCGCGCATTGCGTGTGGTACGCGTCCTGGTGGTCCTTGAGCGGCGCCGAAACGGTCTTGAGGTTCACCCGGCCCTTGGCGTCCTTCGCAACCTCGAACACGTACATGTCCTGGATCGGGAAATTGTTGTTGTTGAACTTGAAGTTGCCGCGCACGCTCTTGAAATCGGCGGCCTTGAGCGCCGCCATGAACGCCTTCTTGTCGCCGACGTTGCCCTTGACCTTGGCTAGCGCGGAGTCGAGCAGCAGCGCGGCGTCGTAGGACTGCGCGGCGTACTGCGACGGGATGCGGTTGTGCTTTTTCTCGAAGTCCTCGACGAACTTCATGCTGACCGGGTTCGCGAAGTCCGGGCCCCAGAACGTGCCGGAGATGATGCCGAGCGCGTCGTCCTTCTGCGCCGGGAGCGTGGATCCATCGGCCGTGGACGTGGAGAGCAACGGAATCTTGCCGGCGAGGCCCGCCTGCTTGTACTGGCGGACGAAGTTCACGCCGAGCCCGCCGGGATAGAACACGTAGACGGCGTCCGGCTTCATGGTGGCGACCTGCGCGATCTCGGCGGAAAAATCCGGCTGATTGAGTGGCGTGTAGATCTCGTCGATCACCTCGCCCTTGAAGAAGCGCTTGAAGCCGGCCACGAAGTCCTTGCCCGCCTGGTAGTTCGGCGCCATGCCGACGACCCGCTTGTAGCCCTTGTCGGTCGCGTACTTGCCGACCACCTCGGCCTGATTGTCGTTCTGCCACGAGGTGATGAACGCGTACGGGGAGCATTGCGCGCCCGCGATCGGCGCGGGGCCGGCGTTCGATCCGATCAGGAACACCTCCTTTTCGGTGATCTTCTTGTGCACGGCCATCATGACGTTCGAGAAGGTGATGCCGGTGATGATCGGGACCTTGTCCTTCTCGATGAGCTTGTCGACGATCTGGGTCGCGACTTCCGGCTTGAGCTGGCTGTCTTCGCGGAGAATCTCGACCGGCACGCCGCCAAGCTTGCCGCCATTGCGCTCGACGACCAGCATGAACGCGTCGTACTGGTCCTGACCCAGCGCACCCTGGGGACCCGACAATTCGGCGATAAAGCCGATTTTCAGCGGCGCTTGCGCCTGGGCAGCGACCGCGGCGCCGGCCAGAAGCGCGGCGAGCAGCAGGTTGACGATTTTCATCACTCCTCCATCGAAAGGCAGTTGGCGCAGCGATTCTACCCGGCAATGCCGGCCCGCGGCGATCCCCGGCCCCTGGCCGCTATACTCAAACGGATCCGCCCGCGTCCGCCGCCATGACCGACCCCTTCAGCGCCCAGGCGCAGCTCGCGACGCCCCGCGGTAGCTACCCGCATTATCGTCGCGCCGGCGACTTCATCTACGTTTCCGGCCTGAGCGCCCGCCTCGCCGACAACTCGATCGCCGGCGCGGAAGCCGATCCCCTGGGGACGACCCGGCTCGACATCCGCGCCCAAACGCGAACCGTTATCGAGAAGCTGGCGACGGTCCTGGCGCTGGCCGGCGCGGCGCTCGAAGACGTGGTGGAAGTCTCGACGTACCTGGTCGACATGAACGACTTCGGCGGCTACAACGAGGTCTACGCGGAGTTCTTCGGCCGCGACGGCCCGGCGCGGACCACGGTGGCGGTGCACCAGCTGCCGCACCCTCACCTGCGCATCGAAATCAGGGCGGTGGCCCACAAGGCAGTCCGCGAGCGCGCGTGATGCGGACCCCGCTTAACCTCGCCCGCTGGATCGAAGAGCATCGCGAGCTCTTGAAGCCGCCGGTCGGCAACGCGCAGATCTGGGAGGACGGCGAGTTCATCGTGACCGTGGTCGGCGGGCCGAACCAGCGCACCGACTTTCACGACGATCCGCTGGAGGAGTTCTTTTTTCAGCTCAATGGCGACATGGTGCTGCGGATCATCGAAGGCGGCCGGCCGCGCGACCTGGCCATTCGCGAAGGCGAGATCTTCCTGCTTCCGGCTCACGTCAGGCATTCGCCGCAGCGGCCCCCGAACAGCGTCGGCCTGGTCATCGAATACCAGCGGCCCGCCGGCGCGGTGGACGGGTTCGAGTGGTACTGCCCGGGCTGTCATGCGCTCGTGCATCGCGCCGAAGTGCAGCTCGAAAGCATCGTGCGCGATCTGCCGCCGTTGTTCGAGCGTTTCTACGACAACCCCTCGCTCCGCAAGTGTTCGGCCTGCGGCGCCGTCCACCCCGGCAAGGCGCCCGCGATCGGCGTTGCATGACCCGCCGCATCGACATTCATGCGCACCTGTTTCCCCGCATCACGCGTGAAGAGGCCGCTGCGGCCGATCCGCGCGCCCCCTGGCTCGCCGACCAGGGCGACGGCCGCGGACAGATTATGGTCGCGGACGCGCCGTTCCGGCCGGTGGAAGCCGTACTGTGGGATTCACGCGCGCGTCTCGCCTGGATGAACGCCAGCGGTATCGACGTTCAGCTGGTCTGCGCCACGCCGGTGATGTTCGGTTACGCATGGGACGCGACGCGCGCCACCGCATGGTCGGCACGGATGAACGATCGCGCGATCGAATTCTGCGAGCCGGATACCAGGCGGCTGAGGGGGCTCGCGCAAGTTCCGCTGCAGGACATCGACGCTGCCTGCCGTGAACTGACCCGCGCGCGCGGCAACGGCCACGTCGGCGTGCAGATCGGCAACCACGTCGGCGCGAAGGGCCTCGACGATCCCGGGATCCTCGACTTTCTGCGTCACTGCGCGGCCGAGTCCATGCCAGTGCTGGTGCATCCCTGGGACATGATGGGCGACGCGCGCATGCAGCGCTGGATGCTGCCGTGGCTGGTGGCGATGCCTGCCGAGACCCAGCTCGGCATCTTGTCGCTGATCCTGTCGGGCGCCTTCGAACGCCTGCCGCGCACGCTTTCGCTGGTGTTCGCGCATGGGGGCGGCAGCTTCGCGTGGCTCGCCGGCCGGGTCGACAACGCCTGGCGCAACCGCGATCTGGTGCGCGCCGACTGTCCCAAGCTGCCGTCGTCGTACTGCGACCGGTTCTGCGTGGACTCCGCGATTTTCGATCCGGCCGCGCTCAAGTTGCTGGTGGACAGGATGGGGGCCGAGCGCGTCATGCTCGGCACCGACGCGCCGTTTCCGCTCGGCGAGCAGCAGCCGGGAGCGCTGGTCGAATCGACCTACGGCAAGGATCCCGAAACGCGCGAGCGGATCCTCTCGGGCAACGCCGAGCGCGTTTTCGCGCTGGGGTGATGTGAGGCGCCAGCGAGTTCTAAGGGCCGCTTGGGACCAGACCTCGCTACGCTTTGGCAGCGATCGCTGCCAACACCTCGCGGCCCGCCAGCATTTCGTCGGGCGAGCCGAAGTTGTTCATGTAGTGCCCCTTGAAGCCCGCGCCTTCGAGGCGTCGGAACAGCTTGGCGAAATCGATGTTGCCCTCGCCAGGCTTCAAATGGACTTCGCGATCGCCGAGATTGTCGGCCAGACGCACCTCGCCCAGCCGCGCGATCGGGAGCACGTCGAGGAAGCCGTCGATGCCCTCGGGCACTAGGTGCGCGTGGTTGACCGTGAACGACAGGCCCAGCGCGGGCGAATCGAGCGCGTCGAAGTAGTAGCGGAATTCGGCCAGATCGTGGGCGAGGTAGTGCACCTCGGCGGCGTCGGGCTCCTTGTTGAGGTTCTCGAGCAGCAGCCGGGCACCTCTTTTTTCGGCCTGTGCGGCGGCGCGCCGCAGCCGATCGCGGCCCGCCTCCATGCGCCGCGCCTTGTCCGACCCGAAGTGAAAGCCGGCGTGCACGACGATCCATTGCGCGTTCAACCGCACCGCAACGTCGATGTAGCCTTCCAGGTAGCGGTCGACGGCGTCGCGAACGAACGGCGAGGTCTCGCCGATGTTGACCGCCGAGAGCGAGTGGAGCCCGAGGTGGATGCCGTGCTTTTCGCACGCCGCGCGGATCGGGCG
>JBKKAZ010000093.1:0-4400 GCA_046714435.1 Casimicrobiaceae bacterium | reverse complement strand
CGCGACGACTTCGCCTTCGGTACGCGCGAAGGTCTGCTGCCGACGCCCGACCGCAGCCGCGGCGATGCGCATATAACCTTCGATTTCGCGCTCGTCAGGGCGCGGTCGAATGCCGACGCCGGCTTCTCGACGCGTCCGCGCGCCTCTGCATGAGCAAGGTTTATGCAACGGCTATGGTCGCGGGAGATCTCGCTCCTGAAGCGGGAAGCGGACATGCGAGGGGCGCCTAACTCATTGCTCCAGCCGACGTCGCCGCTGGCGCGGCGCCGCGGCTGAGCTCAGGCGTTAGGCTGCACGAATGACGCTGCCATTGCTCATCGCGGTTGCGTTGCCGCCGGCACAGCGGCAGACCGCACGCTCAGAGGGATCTCACCCGTGAGCACCGGTGCCGCGTGCGACTTCGCGCGCGATTACGAGATCGGGCAGTCGCCAGTGATGCGAGAGATCGAGCGGCGCGTGCGTGGCAGCGACTATGGCGCGACGAGCTGGACGACGCGCGCGCAGGCCGAGGCGGCGGTGGCCCGCCTCGGCCTCTCGACCGGCCACTGCCTGCTTGAAATCGGGGCCGGCTCCGGCTGGCCGGCGCTGTTTCTCGCGACGCTGTCGGGCTGCGAGGTCGTGCTCACCGATCGACCAGTGTCGGGGCTGCGCATCGCTAGGGCCCGTTCATTGTGCGATGGCTTGGAGAACCGCTGCAGCGTACTGGCCGCTGATGGCGCCGCGTTGCCGTTCGCCGATGGCACCTTTGACCGCATTCACCACGCCGATGTGCTGTGCTGCATGGAGCGCAAACGCGAGATGCTGCAGGAATGTCGGCGCGTCGGACGCGATGGAGCGGCTATGGAGTTTTCCGTTATTGCGCTGGCGCGCGAGCCGACGGGCGATGACGAGCGACGTTTGTTGCAGAAGAGCGGACCACCGTATCCGGACGCTGGCGCCGACTACGCAGTGCTCCTCCGCGAGACCGGCTGGAACGTGCTCCAACATATCGACGTCACGGTGGAGTTCGTCCACTGCATGGACGTGCTGCTGCAGGAGTATCACGCGCGGTGCGACGCACTACTCGATCTCTTGGGCGGGCAAGACTACGCCGAGCGTCTCGAACGTCGCCTCAGCACGCAAGCCGCGGTTTTGCGCGGGCTGCTGAAGCGCGAGATATTCGTGACTCGCTATCGTTAGCGATGCGGCGCCAATAACGTCGCCACTGTCGCCGATTCTATGGCCCGTCCGCGCCTCGCCGATCTAACGCGCAGCCTAACCACGCGTTCAACCGGACCCGGACCTTGAATCGGTTTTGTTGACACTTTCACCTAACGATGATGATGTCCGATGGGTGCACCGGGACCGCAGAAAATTCATCGGTACGGAGTCGCCTTCAAGTAGGGGGCGGTGCAGATGAGTAACCAGCGGGGGCGTGCCGGGCCCTATCGAAGGCAAGAAGGAAGCAACCGATTCAACGTGGGAAGTTACGATTCCGCCAACCCATGAGCAAATTCCACCCCCTCCGAGTCGCCCGCGTCGAACGCGAGACCCGCGACGCGATCGCGATCACCTTCGACGTGCCGGACCGCCTGCGCGAACAGTTCCGCTATCAGCAAGGCCAGCACCTGACGCTGCGCGCGGCCATTGGGGGCCACGACCTGCGCCGTTCGTACTCGATCTGTTCTGCAGTGCAGGACGACATGCTTCGAATCGCAATCAAGCATGCGCCGGGCGGTGTGTTCTCGACCTGGGCGAACGAGGGACTGAAGGCGGGAGACACGCTCGAGGTCATGCCGCCGATGGGCCACTTCAACGTGCCATTCGAGGCCGCCGCTGCGCGCCACTACGTTGCGTTCGCCGCGGGCAGTGGCATCACGCCTATCCTGTCCATCGTCAGGACGACGCTCGCGTCCGAGCCGCGTTCGCAGTTCACGCTGTTCTACGGCAATCGCGCCTCGGGCTCAGTCATGTTTCGGGAGGAACTGGCCGCAGTGAAGGACACCGCGATGCAACGATTCAACCTGGTTCACGTGCTGTCGCGGGAGGCGCAGGACGTCGAGCTGTTGCACGGCCGGATCGACGGCGCGCGGGCCGGCGCGCTGCTCGACCATTGGGCGCCGCTCGAGGACGTCGACTTTGTGTTCCTGTGCGGGCCGGACGCGATGATGCAGGCGATCCGTGACCTGCTGGCGATGCGCGGTTATCCTGAGTCCAGGATCAAGGTCGAACGCTTCGCAAGCAGCATTCCGAAGCACGAGCACCGGCCGGCCAAGTTAGCTCAGGAAGGCGCGGGTAAAACCGAAGTGACGGTGATTCTCGACGGAGCGACCCGCAGCTTCACGCTCGATCGCACCACGGAGAACATCCTCGATGCCGCACTCGCGCAGGGGATCGAGCTGCCTTACTCGTGCAAAGGCGGCGTTTGCTCCACCTGCCGATGCAGGCTGATCGTCGGCGAGGTCGACATGGACGTCAATTTCGCGCTCGAGGACTACGAGGTAGCGCGCGGCTTCATACTGGCCTGCCAGAGCTACCCCGCCACCGACCAGGTCACCGTCGACTTCGACCAGTCCGGCACCGGTTAATTGCCGTCACCGACCGCGCGCTCCGTGATAGATTTTCCGCTTCCCTTCTCCAACCTGTCGAAAGAGCCGACTTTGGCCCACGCCCTGTTCGAAAAGCACCGCGCCACACTCGATCGTGCGCTCGAGGCGATTGCCGTGCGCGGCTACTGGAGCCCCTATTCGGAGTCTCCCAGCCCGAAGTACTACGGCGAAGGGACCGCGGAAGCGGCCAAGGCGGCGTTCGACGCCATGCTCGGCAAGCCCTTCGAGCTCCACCAGGCAGGCACGGTGGGACAGGCCGGACACGAGCGCTCACCCTACGGCTTCGACCTCGGCATCACCTATCCCAGGCCGGACATGGACCAGCTGTTCGGCGCCATCGCCTTGGCGTCGAGCACATGGCGCAAGGCGGGCCCCGAGGCGTGGGTCGGGGTTTCGCTGGAAATCCTCGACCGCCTCAACCGTGCCACTTTCACGATCGCCCACGCGGTAATGCATACCACCGGCCAGGCGTTCATGATGGCGTTCCAGGCCGGCGGACCGCACGCGCAGGATCGCGGCCTCGAGGCCGTCGCCTACGCGTACGACCAGATGCGCCGCATTCCCGAGCGGGCGCATTGGGAAAAGCCGCAGGGCAAGGGCGAACCGCTGCGGATGGAAAAGCGCTATCGGGTGGTACCGCGCGGCGTGGGCCTGGTGATCGGCGTGTCGACCTTTCCGACCTGGAACGGCTATCCGGGACTGTTTGCGTCGCTCGCCACCGGCAATGCGGTCGTGGTCAAGCCCCATCCCGGTGCCATCCTGCCGCTCGCAATCTCGGTGAAGATCGCGCGCGAAGTGCTGGCGGAAGCGGGCTTCGACCCGAACGTGGTGACGTTGTTCGCGCACGAGGCAGGCGATGACATCGCGCCCAAGCTTGCGCTGCGGCCCGAGGTCAAGCTGATCGACTTCACCGGCAGCCCCGCGAACGGCACCTGGCTCGAACGCAACGCCGTGCAGGCGCAGGTCTACACCGAGAAGGCCGGCGTCAACCAGATCGTCGTCGACTCGGCGGCCGACCTCAAGGGCATGGTGCGCAACGTCGCGTTTTCGCTGTCGCTGTACACCGGACAGATGTGCACGGCCCCACAGAACATCTACGTGCCTCGCGGCGGGATCGACACCGCCGAGGGCCGTGTCAGCTTCGATGCCGTGGCCGCGGCGCTCGCCGAGGGCGTGCAGAAACTGCTCGGCGACCCTGCGCGCGCCGTCGAACTGCTCGGCGCCGTGCAGGGCCCGCACATCGCCAGACGCATCGACGAAGCCCGCTCGCTCGGCACGCTGGTGCTCGATTCGCATGCCGTCGCCCACCCGCAGTTCCCCGACGCGACCATACGCACGCCGCTGATCGTGCGTCTCGACGCGAAGGATCGGGACAAATTCATGCAGGAATGGTTTGGACCGATCGCGTTCGTGGTCGCGACCCGGGATACCGCGGAAAGCCTCGCGATCGCCCGCGACACCGTCAAGCAGCAGGGGGCCCTCACGCTGTCGCTGTATTCGACCGATCCGAAGGTGATCGAGCAGGCCATCGAAGTGGCGGAGGATGCCGGCGTGGCGCTGTCGATCAATCTCACCGGCGGCGTGTTCGTCAATCAGTCGGCGGCGTTCTCGGACTACCACGGCACCGGCGCCAATCCGGCGGCCAATGCCGCGCTGACCGACGCGGCGTTCGTGGCGGGCCGCTTCCGGGTGGTCCAGCACAGGATGCATGTCTGAGTTAATGACCGTTCCCTCCGCGATCCTGCTCGAAGTGCGCGACAACATCGCGCGCATCACGCTCAACCGCCCCGACCGGCTCAACAGCTTCAACGA
>JBKKAZ010000092.1:0-34451 GCA_046714435.1 Casimicrobiaceae bacterium | reverse complement strand
TTGAACGCTCGACCTCTCCCTTACCAAGGGAGTGCTCTACCACTGAGCTACATGGGCCTCGCGGGTTCGACCTGGAGCGGGTGAAGGGAATCGAACCCTCGTCATAAGCTTGGAAGGCTTCTGCTCTACCATTGAGCTACACCCGCGCTGGTGGAGGGGGAAGGATTCGAACCTTCGAAGGCAGAGCCGGCAGATTTACAGTCTGCTCCCTTTGACCGCTCGGGAACCCCTCCGACGAAACATAAGAGTTTAGCAGTGCGAGCCGGAATCGGTCAAACCAATCGTGGCTGTCCGTGCGGAAGGCGCTCGGGGCAGAAACCCCGAGAAATCAGGGATCTGCCGCGCGCATCGGTGCTGCCGACGCCGGCAGGCGCGTGTCCCGCCATAATCTCCCCAAAAGCGAAGGAGAACCCGCCATGCGCTGCTGTCACGCCGATTTCGCGATGGTCGAGGGAAGCGACCACGGTTTCACCCTCGGCATGCCGACTTTCACGTTCGGACGCGGCGTCCTCGCGGAGGCGGGGGATCAGGCGCGCGAGCTGGACCTGCGTCGCGTGGCGCTTTTCACCGACCCCCAGCTCGCCGCGGGCGAGCACGTGGACCGGGTCAAGGCCTCGCTGGGATCCGCCGGAGTGGACGCCGCCGTCTACGCGGAGGTCCAGATCGAGCCATCGGACGGTTCGTTCGCCGAGGCGGCGCGCTTCGCCGCCGACGGTCGCTTCGACGGCTTCGTCTCGGTCGGCGGCGGTTCGGTGATCGACACTTGCAAGGCCGCGAACCTGTACTCGACCTGGCCGGCCGAGTTCATGACCTACGTAAACGCGCCGATCGGCGGCGGCGCTCGGGTCCCCGGACCGCTCAAACCCCATATCGCCTGCCCGACGACGATCGGCACCGGCTCGGAGACCACCGGCATTTCAATCTTCACGCTCTCCTCGCTCAACGCGAAGACCGGCATCGTCTCGCGCCAGCTGATTCCGAGCGTCGCGCTGGTCGATCCGGACGTCACGCGCACCCTCCCCTCGAACGTGGTCGCCTCGACCGGTTTCGACTGCATGAGCCACGCGCTCGAGGCCACGACGGCTCGCGCCTGGCCGAGGCGCCTGAATCCCGCGCGCGGCGTCTTGAGACCGGTTTCGCAAGGCGCGAATCCGTTTTCGGACCTGCTGGGGGCGCAGGCGCTCAAGCTGGTCGGCGAGTTCCTGGAGCGCGCGGTGCGCGACGCCGGCGACACCGAGGCACGCAGCGAGATGATGTACGCCGCGATGCTGGCCGGGATCGCGTTCAACGCTTCGGGCTGCCACCTCCCGCACGGTCTTTCGTATTCGGTGTCCGGGCTCACCCGAAAATGGCAGGTCGACGGCTATCCGCAAGGCAAGTCGCTGGTGCCCCACGGCATGGCGGTGGTGCTCAACAACCCGTCGGTGTGGCGATACACCGCTCCCACCAGTCCTGCACGCCATCTGGCGTGTGCGCACGGCCTGGGCGCGGATACGCGAGGTGCCGGCGGCGCCGATGCGGGCGAGGTACTGGCGGGCCGCGTGATCGAACTCATGCGCGCGACAGGCATGCCCAACGGATTGGGCGCGCTGGGATTCGACGAGCGTGACCTCGATGCGCTGGCCACCGGCGCCGAGCGGCAGTACCGCGTGATCAAGAACGGCCCGGTGGACGTCGGACGCGAGGAGATCCGGCAGCTTTATCGCGGGGCGCTGCGGTACTGGTAGCAGCGCGACCTCGAGCGCTCAGTCGTCCGCCGCACCCCCGGACGAAAGGCCCGTGACCTGGGTCTGATCCGTAATCGCGGCGTCGAGCGTCAGCGGCGCACGTCTCACGCGCCTTGCCGGCAGCCTCACGGCGAACGTGCTGCCCTCGCCGGGCCGGCTCACGATGTCGAGTTCGGCCTGGTGTCGCAGCAGCACGTGCTTGACGATGGCAAGGCCAAGGCCGGTGCCCCCGGTCGCGCGCGACCGGCTGCGATCGACCCGGTAGAAGCGTTCGGTGAGTCGCGGGACGTGCTCGGGGGCGATGCCGATCCCGGTGTCGCTGACGGTAAACACGCCGCCGCCGTCGTCCTCGACGCGCCAAGCGAGCGTGATCGCGCCTTGCGGCGGCGTATAGCGGACGGCGTTCGACACCAGGTTGCCGATCGCGCTCTTGAGCTCGTCGCGGCTGCCGACGACCGTTGCCGCGTCGCCGAGGTCGAGCCCGATTGCGTGAGCGCCCTGAGACAGCGCCTTGGCGTCGGCCGACAGCTCGAGCATCAGCGGCACCACCGCGAATTCGGCTTCCTGCAGCGGGTTCTGCTCGCTTTCCAGTGCCGACAGCGCCAGCAGGTCATCGACCAGCCGCTGCATGTTCCTGGCCTGCTGTTCCATGAGACCGAGATAGCGCGCGCGTTGGCGGGGCTCGAACTCGATGTCCTGCAACGTCTCGACGAACCCGGTGATGACGGTGAGCGGCGTCTTGAGCTCGTGCGAGACGTTGGCGATGAAATCGCGCCGTACGCGGGCCACCGCCTCGAGCTGGGTGATGTCGCGCGCCAGCAGCAGCTTCTCCTCGACGCCGAACGGGACCAGCTGCAGCGCCAGCGTGCGTCGCGGGTGCGGCTGCTCGATCACCACCGATTCGCGGAAGTCGCCCGACTCGATATAGCGCAGGAACTCCGGATGGCGCAGCAGGTTGACCAGCGGCTGCCCGCGGTCAGACTGCATCTCGAGCCCGAACTGATCGGCGGCGCGTGCATTCGCCCACTCGATGCGGTTGGCCTTGTCGAGCACGACGACGCCGTCGGGAATGGCTTCCGCGGCCTTGCGGAACCGGTCGATCACCTGCCTCAAGTCGCGCTGCATCGCGGTCCGCAGCCGCGTGCGCCGGTACAACGCCGAAAACGTTGTCGCCCAGCTGCCGCGACCTTCGGGAACGTCGCCATCGAGCGGGCCCGCGGCCCAGTCGGTGAGTCGCTGCAGGTGCCACAAGTGAAAGACGATGACCCCGCCTGCACCTGCGGCGAGAATCGCAATCGCCCACACCGGCCCCGCCAGCGCCCAGACGCAAAGCGTCACGAAGGCAACGATGCCGGGGACGACAAGGCCCTGGCGGAACGCCGGATGACTCATCGCGGAATGGCGAGTCGGTAGCCGCTCCCCCTGACGGTCTCGATCATCCGATCCTGGCCGGACGGCTCGAGGGCGAGCCGCAGGCGCCGGATGTGGACGTCGACGGTACGCTCCTCGATATACACCTGGTCACCCCACACCTGATCCTGCAGCTGCGCGCGCGAATGGACGCGCTCGGGGCGGGCCAGAAAGAAGCGCAGCAGCCGAAACTCGGTCGGGCCAAGGTGCACCTCCTTGCCGTCGACGCTCACCCGATGCGTGGAGGGATCGAGTACCAGCGGACCCGCCGAGAGCCGCTCCAGCGAAGCTTCGGGAGCACGCCGGCGCAGCACCGCCTTGATGCGCGCCTTGAGTTCGCGCGGCGAGAACGGCTTGGTGACGTAGTCGTCGACCCAGCCCTCGAGCCCGGCAACCTTGTCGGCCTCGTCGCTCCGCGCCGTGACCATGATGATCGGCAACTCGCGCGTGCGCGGGTCGCTGCGAATCTGCTTGGCCAGCGCGAGTCCGGACAGGCCGGGCAGCATCCAGTCGAGGAGCACGAGGTCGGGCAGCGCAGCCTTCAGCATCGACTGCGCGGTCTCGGCGTCTTGCGCGCCACGCACGTCATAACCGGCGTCGGTGAGGTTGACGCGCAGCAATTCCAGGATCGCCGGCTCGTCCTCGACGGCGAGGATCGTCGGGCTCATCGTCAGGTCTCGTTGGGCGGCGGGGCAACGCTCATTCGCTCGCCACCTCGGCGCGGATCTGTTGCGCGGTGGCGTGGCGCACGTCCTTGCCCTTGACCACCTGGACAACGGACTCCGCGATGTTCTTCGCGTGATCGCCGATGCGCTCGATCGACTTGGTGATGAACACCACCTCGAGCGCCACCGAGATGGTCCGTGGATCCTCCATCATGTAGCTGATCAGCTGGCGCATCACCGCGACGAACGCAAGATCGATGTCATTGTCCTGCTCCACCACTTCCGCGGCGGCGTTGACGTCGAGGCGCGCGAACGCATCCAGCGCCATCCTCAGCATCGCCTGGGCGCCGCCCGCCATCCGCACCACGTCGAAGTGGCTGAGCCGGGTCAGCCGATCACTGCCGCGGACCACGGCGGACTTGTACGCGACCTTTTTGATCTCGTCGCCGATGCGCTCGAGGTCGTTGACGACCTTGGTCACGGTCATGATCATGCGCAGGTCCACGGCGGTCGGCTGGCGCCGCGCGATGATCTGCGCGCACTGCTGATCGATCTCGATCTGCAGCTGATTGATCTCGCGCTCGTCGGCGCCGACCGCGTCGATCAGGCGTTCGTCCTCGTCGCGCTCCAGCGCCCCGATCGCGCGCGTCATCTGCTTCTCGACCAGCCCGCCCATCGACAGGACGCCGCTGCGGATCGCCTCCATCTCGGCGTCGAACTGCTTGGATGTGTGGTCGCTCATGGTTTCCTCCAGGCTCGGTCCCGTCCCGCGCGCCGCGGGCTCATCCGAACCGGCCGGTGATGTAGTCCTCGGTTTCCTTGCGGCGGGGCTTGAAGAAGATCGTATCGGTCTTGTCAAACTCGATCAGCTCGCCAAGATACATGTAGGCGGTGTAGTCGGAAACCCGCGCAGCCTGCTGCATGTTGTGGGTGACGATGAGGATGGTGACCTTCTTCTTGAGCTCGGTAATCAACTCCTCGATGCTCGCGGTCGCGATGGGATCGAGCGCCGAGGTGGGCTCGTCGAACAACAGCATCTCCGGGTCGGTTGCCAGCGCCCGCGCGATGCACAGCCGCTGCTGCTGGCCGCCGGAAAGATTGCTCCCGACCTCGCCCAGGCGGCTTCTGACCTCGTCCCACAGCGCGGCGCCGCGCAGCGATTCCTCGACCTTCTCGTCCAGCAGGTTCTTGCGTTTCATGCCCCGTACGCGGAGGCCGTAGGCGACGTTCTCGTAGATCGACTTCGGGAACGGATTGGGCTTCTGGAACACCATCGATACCCGCATCCGGACCTCGATCGGATCGACCTCCTGGTCCAGCAGGTTGGTGTTGTCCGGATAGAGCAGGATCTCGCCGTCGTAGCGGTTGCCGGTGTACAGGTCGTGCATCCGGTTGAAGCAACGCAGAAACGTCGACTTGCCGCATCCCGACGGGCCGATCAAAGCGGTGACCTTGTGCTCGTACACCGGCATCGTGATGTCCTTCAACGCCTGGAACTTGCCATAGTGGAACGACAGGCCGCGGCTCTCGGCCTTCAGCGGCGGCGGCGGGAGGTCGCCCGGCAGTGGAGGAAGCGCACGGGGGTTCGCGCTGCCGAGCATCGTCGCGTGGGTCGTTGCCTGGGTACGGGCTTCCATGGTCGTCACCGGGTCACCAGTTGATGTTCTTGCGAAGGCGGTAGCGAAGCCAGATCGCCAGCCCGTTCATCATCAGCGTCATGAACACCAGGATCGTTCCGGCGGCTGCCGCGTTGGCGTGAAACGCCTCGTCGGGGCGGCTGGTCCAGTTGAACATCTGGATCGGCATCACCGTGAACGGCGCCTTCAGCCAGTCGAGCGACAGGAACGGAAACTCGGGGGTGACCGGCGACGGGGGCAGGAAGGCGATGAAGGTCAACGCGCCGATGGTGATGATCGGCGCAGTCTCGCCGATCGCGCGCGACATGCCGATGATCACCCCGGTCAGGATCCCCGGCAGCGAGTACGGCACGATGTGATCCTTCACGGTTTGCCACTTGGTTGCGCCCACCGCGTAGGCGCCTTCGCGGATCATCGCCGGAATCGCGCGGATCGCCTCCCGGGTTGCGACGATGACGATCGGCAGGATCAGCAGCGCCAACGTCAGGCCCGCGGTCTGGATGCTCTGCCCGAGGCCGAATCCGTAGACGAACAGTCCGAGCGCGAGCAATCCGTAGACAATCGACGGAACGCCGGCGAGATTGGTGATGTTGATCTCGATCAGGTCGGTCAGCCAGTTCTTCGGCGCGTACTCCTCGAGATAGATGCCGGCGCCCACGCCCAGCGGAACGGCGACCGTCGCGGTGACGATCATCACCAGCGTCGTGCCGACCCATGCCGACAGGATCCCCGCCTGGCCAGCGCGCCGCGACGGAAACTGGGTGAAGAATTCGGGCCGCAGCCGCGCCCAACCGTCGACCAGCATGTCGACAAACAGCGCGAGGAAGGTCAGGAGGCCGATGGACAGCGCGATGATCCCGAGGGCGACAAAGATCACGTCCCGGCGCTTGGCCTTGGCGATGAGTCGCCGGATCCGCGCAGGAGATTGCAGGTCGGACGTCATCTCAATATCGCTCGCGGTAGCGCTTGCGCATCCAGAAGCCGAACACGTTGAAGCACAGCGTCAGCAGCATCAACGTCAGCCCCGCGGCGAAGATCGTCTGGTAGCCGATCGAACCGTGCGGCAGGTCGCCCAGCGCCACCTGTACTATGAACGCCGTGATCGTCGCCGCGGGCTCCAGCGGATTGAACGTGAGGTTGGGCTGCATCCCGGCGGCGACCGCCAGGATCATCGTCTCGCCGACCGCGCGCGAGACGCCGAGGATGTAGGCTGCCGCGATTCCCGAAATCGCCGCGGGGACGACGACCTTGACCGCAGTCTGCAGCCGGGTCGCACCCATCGCAAAGCTGCCCTCGCGCAATGCCATCGGTACTGCCCGCATGGCGTCCTCGGAGATCGAGGCGACGTAGGGCACGATCATGATGCCCATGACCATGCCCGCGGAAAGCAGATTGAAACCCGGCAGCGAAGGGATGAACCACTGCAGGATCGGGGTCAGGAACAGCAGCGCGAAATAGCCGTACACGATGGTCGGAACGCCCGAAAGCAGCTCGAGGACCGGCTTGGCGATCTCGCGCGCCTTGGGCGTCGCGAACTCGGACAGGTAGATCGCGATCGTGGTGCCCAGCGGGATCGCCACCAGCAGCGCGACCATCGAACTGGTGATCGTGCCCGACAACAGCACCATGATGCCGAAGTGGGCGTCGTCGAACAGCGGCGTCCACTGGGTGTCGGTCAGAAAGTCCAGCAGCGGGACGTGGGTGAAGAACAGCACGCTTTCCTTCACCAGCACGTAGACGATCGCGACCGTCGTGAACACCGAGACGAACGCGGCCCCGAACAGGAGCGCTTCGATCGCGCGCTCCTTCAGGTTCCGGGAGAACTTCTTCGCCAGACGCTCGCTGACCACGGGTGTGCGCCGCGCCACGGCGGGCGCTGCAAGAGCTGTCGCCGCTTCCATTATAGGCTTCCCTCGTCGCGCGAGCGGCGCGGCGGGGCCTGTCACTGCTCGCGCCCGCGCAACCGGCCGGCGCTGTCCTAGAGCTTCGCCTCGCGTGCCAGGAGCTCTTCGATCTTCACGCCGACCTCGGCGACGCCGCCGAACACCGTGCCCTTCTTGCCCTTGGCGAGATGCTCGCGATTCATCGCATACGCCTTGTCGGGCAGCGGCACGTACTTCACTTCCCTAGCGAGCTTGGACCCGTTCGCCATGAAGTACTCGACGAATTTCTTCACATCGGGACGCTCGAACGCCTTGGCGTTCACGTAGATGAAGATCGGGCGCGCGAGCGGCTGGTAGCTGCCGTCGAGCACGGTATTCATCGATGGCTTCACGGCGGGCTTGCCCGGCTTCTCGATGATCCCCACGCTCTTCAACTTCCCCTGGTTCTCCGCGTAGTACGAGTAGCCGAAGTAGCCGATCGCATTCACATCGCGGGAGACGCCCTGCACCAGCACGTTGTCGTCCTCGGAGGCTGTGTAGTCGCCGCGCGAAGACTTGGCCTTGCCGACGATCGCCTCGGTGAAGTAGTCGAAGGTTCCCGAGTCCGCTCCGGCGCCGAACAGCTTGATCGGAGCGTCCGGCCACGACGGATCGACCTGGTTCCAGCGCGTGATCTTGCCCTGCGCGCCCGGCTCCCACATCTTCTTCAGCTGCTCGACCGTGATGCCCTTGTCGAGGAAGGTGTTCTTGGGGTTGACCACGACGGTAAGCGCATCGAACGCCACCGGCAGCTCGTAATAGCTCACGCCCGCCGCCGTGCAATCCTCCATTTCCTTCTTCAGGATCGGGCGCGAGGCGTTGGAGATGTCGGTTTCGCCGCGGCAGAATTTCTTGAAGCCGCCGCCGGTGCCCGAGATGCCGACGGTGACCTTGATCGCGTTCTTCTCGGCCTTCTGGAATTCCTCGGCCACCGCTTCGGCGACCGGGTACACGGTCGAGGAACCGTCGATCCTGACCAGCGCCCCCTGCGCGAGCGCCACCGCTGAAACTGCCGCCGCGAGCGTGCCGGCCATGACCTGCTGGAAGATTCGCATCGGAGCGCCTCTTGGGGATTGGGTTGACCCGGAATGGGAGGTTAGCGACGCAGTGTTACAGCGTCGTGACGTCGGCGTGACCCTTTGTGACAGCCGTGGCACACCAAGCTGCACGCAGCAGCGGTGAGATCGCGCTCGCCCGGCCCGTGGGTCCGGGCTCAATTCGTGCGATCGCCGTGGTAGAGCCGCACCGTATGGCGGGCTTCGGCGAAGAACAGCCAACGCTCCGCCAGGAAGCCCGCCAGGCAGGCGCCACCGGCGATCGCCGCACCGCTGGGAAGATCGAGGCCGGCAACGAGCCATAGCAGCGGTACGCCGATGCCGGCGATCCAGAACAGCAGGCGGAGCACGGTCCGCTGCCGGGGCGCACCGGGATCCACCCGTCGGCGATCGCCGAATAGCCGGTGCGCACCGGATTGATCGAGACGAATTTCGCGCCGTGCGCGGCCCAGTTCGGGTGCCGAACTGTTGTGCCCACAGCCCGGTCAGCGCCGGCATCTGGTCACGGCCGGTGAAAAACGCGAGGCGCTTGGGATCGGTGGCGCGAATTTGCTCTTATGGAAAGGACGCCGTAATGCGAAGGACGTGCCCCTGAAGGCGCGCTTTGTCTGCGGACCGAAGCTATTTTGCTTAACATTATTTGTCGTAAAAGACCTGATGTGACAACCAGTGTCATATCCGTCGGTGCCTTTGACCGGCTGCAACCGGCCCAAAAGCGGACACTGATTGATCCTCGGCTATAGCGATCGAGCACTGACTCATTCTGGGACTGTCACCCGAGGCGACAGCGCCACCGAAGGCCTCCGTACCAAGATCTCCCGCAGTGACGCGCCCGCTAATCTCCTCGATAGGTACACCGTGCGGTGCAGGTTTCGTGCACGGTGATCGCGGAAAGGCCCGGAAGGAGGGGGCTGAGGCGCCTCCAAAGCCAGACGCACAACATCTCGGACGTGGGATTCTCAAGCTCCGGGACGTCGTTCAGGCTGCGGTGATCAAGCTCGCCGCGCACAAGCGGCTCGACCACCCTGGAGATATGGTCGAAGTCCACTAGCCACCCCTTTTCGGGGTCGATCTCGCCGGATACGACCACCTCGAACCGGAACGAATGGCCGTGCATGCGCGCGCACGGATGGTCGGGCGCAACCCTCGGCAGGCGATGCGCCGCTTCGAAGCCGTACTCGCGATTGAGTTCAACGCGCATGGCGCTCAGGTCCGGGCTGGGCCGTTCAGATTGGATGCAACCGAATAACGGATCGGATCGGTGAAGCCCGCCTCGCGAAAGCCGCGCAGGCGAAGCTGGCAGGCATCGCAGCGGCCGCAGGCCTCGCCCTTCGGCGCAGGGTCATAGCAGGAGTGCGTGAGCGCGTAATCCACACCAAGCGAATACCCGAGGCGGATGATACCCGCCTTGTCGAGTTGCATGAGCGGGGTGTGGATCTCGAGCGGCTCCCCCTCGACGCCTGCGCGGGTCGCCACGCGCGCCAGTGCCTCGAAGGCGCGGATGAACTCTGGCCGGCAATCGGGATAGCCCGAGTAGTCAAGCGCGTTCATACCCGCGACGATATGTCGGGATCCCAGCGCCTCCGCGTATCCCAGGGCGAGGGAGAGGAACACGGTGTTGCGCGCGGGTACATAAGTGACCGGGATCCCTGTGGCGATCGCCGCGTGGGGGCGGTCCTTGGGCACCTCGATCTCGGCGGTAAGCGCAGAACCTCCGATTGCTCGCAAATCGACGCCAACCTCACGGTGACCGCGCGCGCCGAGTGCCTGCGAGACGCGCTTCGCGGCTTCCAGCTCGACCCTGTGGCGCTGGCCATAGTCGATTGCGAGGGAGTGGCATTCGAACCCACGGTCCCTAGCCCACGCGAGGCAGGTCGCGGAATCGAGTCCGCCGGAAAGCAGGACCACGGCTCGATCACTCACGGCTCGCCTTTCATACACCGCGCCGCGCGCCCCATAGCCAAACGTGGAGCCTCGGGCTCAACCGGAAGCCGTATTGCTTGCATGCCTCCGCGATCGCAGGCGCGCGTGCCCGCAGTTTCTCCTCGGTCATCCCTTCGGGCATCAACATGACGCGCGTGCTTGGGATGTGGTGCTCAGCGATCAGGCGGCACGCGTCCTCCAGATCGGGTGGGTCGCCAACCACGATCTTGAACGTGCAATTGCAGTCGTCGAGCCAAATGCGGACATGCCCCCAAGTCTTGCTCCAGCGCGGCGTCACCGACGGCAGCTTGGGCGACACGTTGTAGTAAAGCTTCGGATGGCGAAGCGGCGGCGGCAGGATGCCGCTCGTTTCGACCTCGACGCGCTCCCAGCGCGACAGGGCTTCTTCCAACAATCGCCTGATCCCCGGATGCTGGAGCGGCTCGCCGCCAGTCACCACAAGGAGCGCCGCGTCGCCCAGCGCCCGTGACCGCTTCCACAGCTCGCCGAGATCGATCGGCGTACCTCCCGAGAATTCCCAGGAGTACTTCGTATCGCACCAGTTGCATCCCACGTCGCAGCCCTGAAGGCGAATGAAGTGGGCGGGCGTGCCGGCTGAAGGGCCTTCGCCTTGAATGGACAGAAAGACTTCGCTCAGGCGCGGCATGCGATGCTTAAAGGATTCGGCGTGTGCCCGGCGGTGTACAGGGTCCTGGGCGATGAAGTATGCCGCTCAGCGGTCGTCGGCATCCGCAAGAAGCATTCTACCTTCGCTTACGTTGGCCGTCGCTTCCGTCGTCGTTACGCAAGGAGTACTGACCAGAAGGCACGGCAATAATCCGCGGGAATGGCTGCTTTAGGGGTCGAACTCGGTCATTGAATGGACTGGGCTCCGATTTTGATCGGACATTGTCTGTTCGGCCGAGTCCAGGTCAGAACACATTATTTTGCGTCGCCCGCCGAACGGTGTAGACGGGGTTTTGCCTGGAATCTGAGACGTACGATCTTCGGGTATTTCACCCAAGGAGATCGTCATGTCCCAATCGGAATCCGTCATTAGCGTCTGGCTTGCGAGGCTACGTCAGCACCTGCAGGAAGAGCGCTACAGCCGCGACGTTGTTCGAAACTATCCTTCTGCTGCGCGACGCTTCCTCCGCGATTTGGAGCGCCGCGGGCATGCTCTTGAATCGGTATCGCCTGCCGATGTCGAGCGCTATCTCGATGGATTGAAGCGGCGGCGGGATCGACGAGCGCTCCCAGCACCCTGGCGGCGAGCGCATCGAGCCGCCATCCACATGCTGCTGCGGCTGGTGCATGGGAAATGGCCGCTGGAGATCGTGCCGGCAACCGCCGATGAGATCGCCATGCACGAGGTGATCTGCGACTACGACGCGTGGATGGCCGACCTTCGTGGACTGTCCCCGAGCACACGCGAACACGGCCGAACTGAGGCGCGTTTGCTTCTGCGATGGCTCTGCGATCACGGCAAGACCGTCCCCACGCTGTCCGTTGCTGATCTCGACGCGTACGTCGCATGGCGCGGCAGCTTGATGCGTCGGACATCCAAGGCGCTGATGGTAAGCACGCTGCGCGGCGTACTGCGCTATTTGCACGGGAGCGGCCGGATGCCAGTGGATCTGGCAGGCGCCATTGATGGACCTCCGATATATGCCTTGGAGGGCATCCCGTCGACGATACGACGCGAGGACATCGAGCGAGCGCTAAAAGCTGCCCGATGCGACCGGTCACCCCTCGGCCGTCGCGACTACGCGATTTTGATGCTGCTCTCGACCTATGGCCTGCGCAGTGGAGAGATCAGGGCGCTGCGCTTGTCGGACATCGATTGGCGGCATGAGCGACTTCGGATCCGACACGCGAAGACCGGGGCGTACTCGGAACTGCCACTCTTGCGCGGCCCCGCCGACGCACTGCTCGATTATCTGAAATACGCACGACCTGCGACGACAGTACGCGAAGTGTTCCTGCGAGCATTGGCACCGTACCGGCCGATCACGAGCTCCGCCGCGCTCTGTGGCGTTGTGAGCCGCCGATTACGGGCGGTGGGGGTGACCCTGACGGGCAAACGCGGCGCGCATGTCCTGAGACATAGCCGCGCCGTGAGCTTGCTGCGCGGCGGTGTGCCGATCAAGGTGATCGGGGATGTCCTTGGGCATCGCTCCGAGCGCTCCACCGCTGTTTATCTCAAGTTGGCGACCGAGGACTTGAGGGCGGTAGCGCTGGATCTCCCGACGGGAGTGTCGCCATGAGCGCCCACGACATCGTCTACCGATTCCTCGACACGCAATCGATCGGACGCAAGTCCCGTTACAGTTACGTCAGCGTCCTGCGGGACTTCGACGCGTTCGTCCTCAAACGAGCGCCCGCGACAGGACGGCTCTCGATAGACACGCTGCGTGCGTGGCTCCAGCACGAAAGCCGGCGCTCACCGCTGGCCAGTGTTGTGCACCGAACGTGCGTGATCACCCATTACCTCGACTGGCGGACGGCCGCTGGCGGAGGAAGCTCCACGGCAAGGGGCGCAAGCAGCGGATCTGCCCACTCTGGCCGGAGACGGCCGCACTGCTGGCGGCCTTGCTCAAGCGCCAGCCGCGGCCTGAGCACGAACCCGTGTTCGTCAACCGGTACGGTCAACCGCTCGGTGCCGCTGGTGTGCGCTTCAAGCTCGCGCAGTACGTGCGGGCGGCGGCAAAGGAACTACCATCGCTTGAGAAGAAGCGCGTACACCCGCACCTCTTCCGCCACACGGCGGGCGTCCAGCTCGTCGCCGCCGGGGTCGACATCACGGTGATCCGTAGTTGGCTCGGCCATGTGAGCCTCGACACGACCAACCACTACGCGCGAGCGAACCTCGAGACCAAGCGGCGCGCCCTCGAGCAGGTCGACCGCTCAACTCGACCCGGAAGCCCACCACGCTGGCGGCGGAACCCTGACTTGCTGGTGTGGCTCGACTCCCTTTGATGCCGAAATAATGCGAAGCAGGTCTGCCCTCGCTGCTGGCTGCCGCGGCGCCTGCTTCGTATTACGGAGTCCTTCACATAATAGTAATAATGCCAAGCTTGCCATTACTGTTTTAGTCGCGCGGTGAGTATCGTCAGCACCTCCTCCCATTCGATTTCCTCGAACGCGGCCGCGCCGCGTTCGGCGGCCGGCTTGCGCGACAGCGGCTTGGCGAGCTCGGGCGGCGAGAGCTGCTTCAAGACGCCTGCCGAGCCCTTCGCGCACAGCACACCCCGGTTGACCGGGTGGTTGCGGTTGCCCTGGATGAAGCGGATCGCGTTGCCGCCGAGCTTCCATGCGCAAGCCAGCCGCGAGGCGTCCACGCCCGAGCCAATTCAACGTGTTGCAACAGTCGTACTTGACTTGCTGGCCTGCACAGCCTCAAAGGCCTCGTCGATGGCGCGCCGCTGGGCGTTCGCCGGCGGCACCAGGGCGAAGGCAGCGTGACGTGCCGCGGTCGGTTGGTACGTGCCCCGCGCTCGGCGGCGAGCCTCGACACCGCCGAGCCCGCGGAGCGGGGCGTCAGGTGGCGGTCCACCCTGAGATTGGGATCAGTGGCACAATCGTTGTGTCGGTGAACCTCTCGAACGGCGCCTGGATGTGGCGCACGGTTTCGATGTCCGGCGCTTCGAGCAGCGTGTAATTGTGCGATTGGTCCGCGGCAACCCACTCCCCGCGAATGCTCACACCGACTGGAATCGACGCGTAGAACTGTTTCGCAAGCGCGGCGAGTTCCCCGTACTGCTTGGCGGTCAGCTGAGGGCGGGTGCGATTGGTCAGCAGAAACAACATGGCATCAACCTCCTGGATGGGCTGTGCGGCGTATCGCGCGCCAGATCAGCCATGCGGCGACCGGCAGCAACATGGGAAGCACGAGACCGGGGCCCAGCAGTCCACCGGGCACCAGCTGGGCGCCATTGAGGGCGAGCGCGCCGGCATAAATCAAGTTGCCCGCCCCGCAGGCAAGGAGAAACTGCGGCCAGCTTACGCCCGCAGCCCCGGCGGCGATGGCGACAGCCTCGGCGAGCACCGGAACGGGGCGACTCAGGAACAGGGCCACCAGCGTCGGCGCCGCGGGCAAGGCGCTGCTGGGCTCGCGCAGCAGCCAGCGGCTCAAGCAATAAGCGGCCGATTGCCCGGCCATGATCCCTGCGAACGCCGCCAAGAAACCGGCGCCGAAACCGAGGCGCGCGCCGAGCATCGTGCCGACGATGCTCGACGGGATCGGCAACAGCGCGTCGGCTGCGAGCAGCGCTGCGCCGGCGAACGCGAAGCGCATGGCATAGTCGTCGGTCGCGGAGAGCCAGCGCTCGCCGGGCAGCTCGCCGATCACGACAAATGGTATGAGCGGAACACACAGAGCTGCGGTAATAATGAGTGCAGCCCGGACAGGACGTCGCATGGTTCCGCAACGATAGCAGAATGGCGACGGGAGAAAGCCCGCCACTCTGGCCAGGGCTCACGGATGGAAAGGGACTGCTGACATGGTCACGCTCACCGGTTCGCCCGCGCTGAAGGTGCAGGTCATGTGCGAGGGCATCCGCTACACGGAGGCGCTCGGTCGGGCCGCGCTGCACGCGATGCCCAACTACTACCCGTACCGCTTCAAGGCGGGCGAGCACGATCCCACGGGCAAGGGCGTCGCGACGATTCCCTACCTCATCAACACGGCGGATGGCACGGAGATCCGCATCCTCGGCAGCGGCGATTCGCCGTGGCAGGTGAAGGGCGACCGGCAGCAGGGCTACCTCCTCGTCGACGATCGCAGCGGCCGCACGGTGCCGATCGAGTTCGAACCGTTGCGGCCGTGGATGACGCAGAAGACGCACGACGGCCTCCCTTTCGCGCAGGCCGGCGTCACCACGCACGGCGACATGCTGGTGATCAACGTCGCGCCGGGCTGCGAGTACTTCCTGCACAAGCGCGACGGCGTGTCGATGCGCTGCACGTTCTGCGCCTACGGCGCGCCCGACGAACGCACCGCGCACCTTGGCCAGAAGCCCGGCCTGGTGGAAATTCCGCCGCCCACGCTCGAGCGCATGCGCGAGGCGCTGGAAGCCGTGATCAACCAGACCGAGATCCGCCACATCTACCTGGTCGGCGGCTCGCTCACCGACGGGCGCAAGGAAGGCGAACGCTTCCTGCAACTTGCGCGCTTCGTGAAGCTGGCGAACACGCGCGGCGTGCCGGTGGCCCTGGGCTCCGGGGCGATCCCGGATGACTTCATCGAGCAGTTCCACGCCGAGCAACTGGTGCAGCACGTGTGCTTCAACCTCGAGATGTGGTCGGAGGCGCTGTTCGCGAAAGTCTGCCCCGGCAAGAACCGCTACGTCGGCTATCACCGCTGGATCGAGGCGCTCGAGACCGCCGTGCGCTACTGGGGCCGCGGCAACGTCTACTCGGCGATGGTGGCGGGCATCGAGCTCGAGCCCGAGCACGGCCTGGAATGGGAGCAAGCGGCGCGCATCGCGCTCGAGGGCGCCGAAGACCTCTGCCGTCGCGGAATCATCCCGATCTACTCGCTCGTATGGCCGTCCGGCGGCCGCGATCGGCCCGACTACCACGCGCGCATTCGCAGCTATTTCGAGATGCTGAGCGCCGGCTACCAGGCCATACGCAGGCGGCACGGCCTCGTGGTTTCCGAGGGCTTCATGTGCCATCGCTGCGCGTACATGCAGCTCGAGTGCGACCTCGATCGCGCCGTGCTGGAACCGGCATGAGCGCCGCCGGGCCGCCCCTAGGCGCTCGCCCCCCTTTGGGGGGAGGTCGCCAAGCGACTTCGGGGGGAAACTCTTCGAGCGCGGCCGGGCCGCCCCAGGGCGCAAATCGCGCCCACTCGGGAGGCGGCACAGCGGCGCGAGCCGCAAGCGTGGCGGACCACCAATGAGCGGCGCGCCAACGGAGAGGCCGGCCGGACCGACGCCGGATCCGTCTGACATCGTGCGCCTCAGCACCGCGTATTGGGACAGCCAGACCCTTCTCACGGCGAACCGGTTAAGGGTATTCGACGTCCTGGCCGAGGGCGCGAAATCCGCCGACGAGGTCGCGGCCGCGCTGCGCCTCGATCCGCGTGCCACGGGACTGTTCCTGCGTGCTTGCGCCGGGCTCGATCTCCTTCACGAGCGCGAGGGCCGGTTCGAAAACGCGGGCGCCGCGGCCACGTTCCTGGTCACGCGCAGCCCCGCCTTCATGGGCAATGCCATCCGCTACAGCGACCAGCTCTACGCCACCTGGGGCAGCCTCGAGGATGCGCTGCGTTCCGGCCGGCCCGCGCTTCCGGCGGAGACCTACCTGGGGGAGGATCCCGCTCGAACGCGCACCTTCGTGCAGGCCATGCATGGACGCGCGCTCGGCATCGCACGCGGGCTGGTCGGCGTCCTGGACCTTACGGGTCGCCGCGCGATGCTCGACGTCGGCGGCGGCCCGGGCACCTACTCGGTGCTCCTGACCGAGCGTTTCCCCGGATTGCGTTCCGAAGTCCTCGAGTTGCCCGGGGTCGCAGCGGTCGCGCGTGAACTCGTGGTGGCAGCCGGCGCGAGCGACCGCGTGACGCTGCGGGACGGCGACTATCACAGCGCGGCCTTCGGCTCGGGCAAGGATGTCGTGTTGATGTCCGGGATGTTCCACCGCGAAACCGAGCACGCTTGCCGGAGCCTGATCCGACGCGCCGCGGAGTGCCTGATTTCCGGCGGTCTGGTCGTGGTGAGCGACGTGTTCACCGACGAAGGCGGCACCCACCCCGCGTTTGCCGCGATGTTCGGCCTCAACATGATGCTGACCGCCGCGGACGGTGGCGTGCATTCCGATTCGGACGTGAAGCGCTGGATGGCGGACAGCGGATTGCGCGACCTCCGAATGGTTCCGCTGCCGCCACCGATGCCGCATCGTGTCGTGCTGGGAGTGAAGCCGTGAAGCGGCGCCGTCTCCTGCGTGCGGCACTTGCGTTATCGGCGGCGACCTGCGGTCCACTCCTGCGAGCGCAGACGCCCGCGCCGCGTGTGGGCGAACTGAAGCCGCTTGGCCAGGATCGCTTCCAGATCGGACGCATCGTGGTCGACAAGCGAGCGGGCGCGTTCACGGTGCCCGGCCGCGTGCATGTGCTCGGAAAGCCGCTCGAATACCTCGCCACGAGTCCGGGCGGCATGAAGGCCTACGAAACGCTGCTCGAAGTGAACGCCACCGGCAGCGAATTCAACCTGGCCTGCATCCTGCTGGGACTCGAGCGCGACGCGAAACAGCCGCGGTTCCAGCAGTTCAGCAAGGCGCACCTGGTCGGTCCACGGGTCGCCATCTCCGTTGCCTGGTCCGAGAACGGCAAGCGGCGACAGGTTTCGGCCGCCGAGGCGCTGCTCAATCCGGAGGCTGGCGTGAAGCCCGAAACGGTCGAGTGGGTCTACACCGGGTCGCTTGCGTCCAAGCCGGAAGAACAGTTCGCCGCCGATGTCACGGGGACGCTGGTCGGCTTCGTGCACGACGCCAACAGCGTCGTCGAATCGGTTTCCGGTCTCGGCATCGGCGCGTATGGATCGGTGAGCGGCAACGCGACGCTGCTGCCTCCGGTCGGGTCGGCAATCGAGCTGATCGTAGAAGTGCCGCGAGCGAAGAAATGATCGCGACGCGCTGGATCATGCTGGCCGTGGCTGCCGCGCTGGTACTCGCCTTGCTCGGCGCGACCGTGATCGATCTCCAACCGTCCGCGCAACGGGTCGCGGTCACGGCCGTCGTCGGGCTGATCGCCCCGCTGTTCTGGCCCGGCAGAGCTGCGACGCCGGGGCGCACCGCACTCCGCGTCGCCATGTGGTCGTTCGCAGCGGCGGGTATGGCTGCCGTCCCGGTACTGGTCGCTGGCGGTCCGCGCCAGCCGTTTGCGCAGATCGTGGCGGCCTGCGCGATGTTGACGCTCATCCTGCTCGTGACGCACGCGGTGGCGGCGACAATCGAGGGATTCACTCAGGATCGATCCGAGGATACGGACAGCGCGCGCGAGATGGCCGGCCGCACGGCGGCAATCGCGCTCGCGCTGGTCGGCTCGCTGCCACTCTGGCTAGGGCCGGCGGCCGAGTTGCTTTCGGGCCGTCACGCGTGGATCATCGACGCTGCCGTCGGCATGAGCCCGCTCACGCACCTGGCGGTCGCGAGCGGCAACGACTTGCTGCGCAACCAGTGGTTCTACCAGCACTCGAATCTCGCCGCTCTGCAGTTTTCGTATCCGAGCCTCGCTGTACTGACACTGTGCTACGCCGTCATCTCCCTGGCGCTGGTGCTCGTCCCGCTGGCTGCCCGGAGCCCGCGTCGCCCAATCGCCGGCACCACCCCGACCCATCCCACCACGGAGCACTCCCCATGATGAAGAGACTCGTTCTGGCGTCACTGGCCGTCCTGGTACTGGCCACACCTGCCGCGCGCGCGGCAGAAGGAATGGATCCGGCATTGCGCGAGAAAGCGCGGCGCGCGGTGGACGCCGGACTGCACTACCTGCGCGGCCAGCAGGCTGCGGACGGCTCGGTGGCCAGGTCGGTCGGCATCACGGCCTTGTCGCTGCGCGCCTTTCTCGAAAGCCATCGCGGCTACAACGAGGGCGACGGCGCGTTCATCACGAACCAGGTGCAGTACCTGCTTTCCAAGGCCAACGCGGACGGATCGATCAGCGAGTCGATGCAAAACCGCAGCTACAACACTGCGGTGGCATTGAACGCACTCGCAGCGACGAAGAATCCGAAGTACGACGCCGTGATGGCCACCGCAAGAAAGTTCCTGATCGCGCACCAGATCGACGAGGGCGAAGGCTACAAGCAGGACCACCGCTACTACGGAGGCATCGGGTACGGAGGGGACGAGCGGCCCGACATGTCCAACGTGTACCTGGCGGTGGAAGGCCTCAAGGCGGCCTCGACCGACCCGAAGGACCCGGTGTGGCAGAAGGCATTGGTGTTCGTGAACCGCTCCCAGAACCGCAGCGAGAGCAACGATCAGCCGTGGGCCGGCAACGATGGCGGGTTCGTGTACATGCCCGGCTGGAACCCGCCCGAGTTCGAAGGCGGGACCAAGTCCTACGGCGGCATGACCGCCGCCGGCCTCATCAGCCTGCTCTTCGCCGGCGCGGACAAGTCGGATCCGCGTGTCCAGGCCGCGTACCAGTGGATGACCGCGAACTATACGCTCGAGGTGAATCCCGGCACGACCAAGAAACATGGCCTGTTCTACTTCTACAACGCTTTCGCCAAGGTGATGAAGGCCTATGGCGAGGACACTTTCGTCGACGGCAAGGGGCAGAAGCACAACTGGCGCAGCGAGCTTGCGCAGAAGCTGGTCAGCCTGCAGGCGGCCGATGGCTCGTGGTCGAATCCCGATTCGAACGCATGGTGGGAAGACAAGCCGCAGCTGGTCTCCGCCTGGAGCGTGATCGCCCTCGAGCACGCGCTCAAGTGAAACGGTGTTGCGCGGCCTGCGTATTTTTGGACTCGCGCTCTGCAGCATTGCGGAAGCGATCGCGCAGCCGCGCATCGATTTGGCAGTGGCGCCCGCCTGGAATGGCTGGACCCGCCCCGGACGGACGACTGAGCTCGACATCCGTCTGACGACCGGCGCTGCGACGCGGGCGACGCTCGACATCGTGGCCGGCCGCCAGACGGTGCGCGCCGAACTCGACCTCGAGCCCGGCCGGGTTGTGCGGCTGCAGGTGCCCGTAGATTCGGCCGAGCGATTCGAAGTGAGTGCCGGATCGCCGGCCGCGCCGGCCGAACGGCGTGACGTCGGCATGGCGCAGTCAGAGTCGCCACTGCTCGGTGTGGGCCTCGCAACGCTCGACGCGGTCCAGTTCGAAGGTTTTCACACCATCGCGCTCGATGCGGATGACCTGCCGCGCAATGCCTCGGCCTACTCGAGCATCGATGCGCTCATCCTCGACGCGCCGACCCTGGGCGCACTCGACCAACGACAGCTCGGCGCGCTACTCGCGTACACAGCCGGGTGTGGACGCACGGTGCTCCTGAACCCCGATCTCCGCGTGCGCCAGGTGCTGGAAGGTGCGGCCGGATGCCGCGGTCACGCGCTCATGAGCGCAGCATCGCTCACCGCCGCCAAGGAAATGCTCGCAGCATCGCTGGCCACGAGCAGGGGAGCGGCGATTTCGCTCGCCGGAACCGGCGAGCTCGGCCGAACCCGTCACGCCATCTGGAATCGGATACTCGTCATCGTCGCGGCGTACTTCGCGGTGGCGACACTGGCGGCCCTGTTCTTTTCGTCGTTGCCGGTGTTTCTGCTGGTCCCGGTGCTCGCATCCGCAGTGATGCTGGCGCTCCTGCACGCCATGCAGCCGACGCCGCAACTTCTCGTCTGGAGCGAGTCCGAGTCCGGCGCGCAGGTCGCCCGCTACCAGGCCTGGCAACGGTTCCCGGGCCTCGCGCGCGGTCGCGAGCGCGTGCCGGTACTGCCGCAGCTCGCATCCGCCCGCTCGTGCGACACGAGTCGGCCAATGCGATTCGACTTCGACGCCGCCCACGGACGGGCGACGTTTGCCGAGTTCGATACGCGGCTGTTTGCGCAGGTCTCGCTTTGCTATTCGGGCAGCTTCCCGGTACCACGGACGATCGGGATCGAAGCGCGCCCGGACGGGGCGCTCGAGGTCCGAAATGCCGGAACGATGGCCTGGCCTGACGGCGTGCTCGTTGCCGGCCGTCTCGCCCATGACCTGCCTGCCCTCGGTCCCGGTGAAAATACGATCATCCGGACCCACACAGGCAGGCCGCCCCCGGACGCCGCGACGCGAACGGCATTGTCGCGCACCCAGGCCGACCGCCCGGCCGTGCTGTGGAAGCTGGAAGTGGGTCGCGTCGCGGACCTCCCGATCGACTCGACGGCATGGCTCCTCGTCTTGATTCCGCCGCCATGAGCGACGCGCTGTCGCCTCGCCTGGCCGCCATGACCGGCCTGGCCCTCGCCGCCGCCACGGCCGTGTGGTGGCTCGGCAGCACTCGCCTCGCCCTCGACCAGGGAGCGGATGCGGCGCGCAGTGCAGCGAACGCGCTGCACGCGCTGCTGCTCGTTCGCGGCATGGCGTTCGCCGTGCTGAGCGTGCGGGTGGGCGCACTGCGCGGGTGGCGAGCCGCCGTTGGGGCAGGACTGGGAGTGATCGCGCCGTCGTGGCCCCTGGTGCTGCTGGCCTGGTCCGCCAGCACCACGCCGTTGACGCACGTCGTTCTGGCGGAGGCACTGCTGTTGGCGGGAGCCGTTGCTCTGCCACTGATCGGAGTCGGCTTGCGTCGCTGGCTCCGACGAGCGGACCTCGCGGTCATCATCGGCACTTGCGTCGGGGCGGCGCTGGCGGCGTCAGTCTGGATTACGCGGGGTTTCTGGGGCCTGCCGTTGCCCTGAGCTGCGAATGGGCCCTTCCACTGTGCAGTCCCTGCTCGGCGCGGTTCGACGACGATTGTGGCAAGGCCAGTTCGCCGCAGCAACCCGGTTGGCATCGTGGGGTTCGTCCGGGTTGATGCTGCTCGCCGTGGCGGCGCAGCTTGCTGCCAGCCCGGTCCGCATCGACGCCCTCCTCGTCGCAATCGCCATGCTGTGGGCTTCGGCGATGGCCTGGGCGGCATGGCGGCGCCCCTCCGATCCAGCTTGCGCGTTGTGGACGGACCGTCACCTCGGCGGAGCTTCCGCATTTTCCACATGGTTCGAAATGCGCAACGGCGCGCAGGCGGCGGGGCACCCGCACGCCGTGCGCTGGCTCGAGCAGTGGGCAATGGCGAGAGTGCCTCACAGCCTGCGTTTGCTCGCCGAGCGACGAGATTCCGCGCGCCTGTCAATGCCGCTGCTTTCGATGCTGGTGTCCGCGGCACTCGCCACACTCGTCCTGATGCTGCCCGACCTCGCTCCCTCCTCGCGGCAGGAACTCGCCGCGTCTTCGCCGTCTCGCACTGTCGATCAGCCGGCTCCGCAGGCCGAGCCGCTGGTAGCGAAGGAACTCGTCAGCGAGCTCGCACGCGCGCTGCGCGCATCGGATGCGCACCGTGCGTCGGAGCAGCGCCACAACGGCCTGGCTCCGGCGCCAGGCGCCGGCAAGAGCAATGACGCCCCCGCATCCCGGATGGCCCACCAACCTCAAGCCGCGGCGCCGGACGAACCGGCGGCTGTCAGGGAATCGCTTCGCGGCAACGCCGTCGATGCAGCGCCGACCGCTCACGGCAGGCAGGCATCCGGCGCCGGGTCGGGTCGCGACGCAGGCGAGGGCCGTGACGACCGCGCCGATGCCGGCGTTTCACGACCCCCGAGGAGTACGATACCGGTGCAACGACGCGAGTCGAGCGCGCGGGCCCCGGGGCCGGAAAGCCAGGCCGACATGGACCAAGGGGCGAGGTTCGACAATGACTTATCGACGCATCGGGCAGCGATGGCGGGGGCGGATTCCGCTCCGGCCGCAGCGACACTTCCTCCGGCCGCAGAGACCACGCGGCTCACTCCGACCCGAGCTGCCTATGTACAAGCATGGATGAGCGGGGAGCGTCGTTGACCGTCGATCGCGCCGCGGACAGCGCTTACGCCGACGCGCATCGCCAGCTCCAGGATTTGCGCGCGCTGCTCGATGGCGTCATCGTCGGACAGCAAGACCTCGTCACCCAACTGATCGCTGCCGTGTTCGCGGGCGGCCACGTGCTGATCGAGGGACTGCCCGGGCTCGGGAAGACCCACCTCGCGAAGGCGCTCGCCGCCGCGCTGGGACTGCACTGGGCGCGCGTGCAATGCACGCCCGACCTGATGCCGGCCGACGTCACGGGCGGCGAGATTTACGCGACCGTGGCCGGGGGCGTGTCGAAGTTCGAGTTCCGTCCGGGCCCGGTCTTCGCCCAGATCGTGCTGGTCGACGAGATCAATCGTGCGACGCCCCGCACTCAAGCCGCACTGCTCGAAGCCATGCAGGAGCGGCAGGTGACGCATGCAGCAATCACCCATCGCCTGCCGAGCCCGTTCTGCGTGCTGGCGACGCAGAACCCGATCGAACTCGAAGGAACCTACCCGCTGCCCGAAGCGCAGCTCGACCGCTTCATGTTCAAGCTCAAGGTGCCGTATCCGTCCCGGGAGTCGCTCCGGGCGCTGCTCGACGTATCGCTCGATGCCGAACCCGCGGACACGCTGCAGCCGATCGCGGGCCCCGGGGACGTGTTGCGAATCACGGCACTATGCCGCACGGTGTTGTTGGGCGAGCGCTGCAAGGAAGCGGCGGTGGACCTGGTCGTCGCCACGCAGCCTGAAGTCGGCGGCTCGAGTTCCGGGGCGCGCCGGCACATTCGCTATGGCGCGAGCCCGCGCGCGCTCCAGGCCCTGGTGCGCGCGGCGCGCGTGCGTGCGGTGATGGCCGGCCGTGCGCACGTCGACATCGAGGATCTCGAAGCCGTCGCCCTGCCGGTGCTGCGCCACCGCATCCTCCTGCGTCTCGAAAGCGAGCTCGACGGCCTCGATGCGGACGCAACCCTCGCGTCGGTGATCGACGAATGGCGACGGCCGCTCTGATCCGCCTCGCGCTGCCCAGCGAGCCGGAGCTGCGATCTTTCGCGCGGGCCGCCGCGCACCTGCTGACCGAGCGACTGCCGCGCGCGGTCGGGTCGCGGACCGTCAGGCGCCGGGCTGGTATCGGCATCCAGCATCTCGATCATCGCGACTACGCCACTGGCGACGAAGTCCGCCACATCGATTGGCGACAGACGGCACGACGCCGGCGACCGATCGTCCGTCGGTTCGAATCCGAATCCGTGTCGGACTGGACCCTCCTGCTCGACACCAGCTCGTCGATGACGGTGCACGGTGGAGTCAAGTGGCAGGCAGCGGCGCGCGCTGCCGCCGCGATGAGTTACGCGTTGCTCGAACTCGGCCATCGTGTGGGCTTGCTGGCCTTTGGCGGACGCGTGCTCGCGGAGTGCCCGCGCGGGCGCGGGCAGCACCATTACGCTGCGATCGTGCGCCTGCTTGCAGCGCTGCAGCCAGCGCGCTCAGGTGAACGTTCCGACCTCGGCGCGTGTGTGCGGCGCCTGCACGGCGCCGCTTCGGTCTTCGCCATCAGCGACTTTCTGGCTGACGACGAGATGCGCCGCGACTTGGGCGCTCTGCTCAGCCGCTGCACTTCGCTGCACGCTTTGCAGGTGACCGATTCCGGCGAGACCGGCCTCACGGTGGCTGGCACCTTCGACCTCGTGGACGTAGAGACCGGTGCGCGGATGCCAACGCACGCCAGCCAGCGCACGAATGCACAGGCGGCCAGCGAGCGCGCCGCGATGACGACCCGGTTGCGGAGCTTTTGCGCGCGCAGCCGCGTTGCGTTCACCGACTGGGACGTCGCGCACCCGTGGCAGCACACGCTGGTTCGGCACCTGGTCCAGGCGCGATTGGTTTGCTGAGCTTCGCGACACCGGTGTGGCTGCTCGGCCTGCTGCTGGTCCCGGTTATTCGCTGGCTGCACCGCGGGGGACCGCGGCGGCGCGCGGTGCCGGTGTCGCTCCTGGGTTTGTGGAAGCGCGCGGCTGCGAGCAGTCCCGCTGCAGGCGAACACCGGCCTCCCGACCCGGCGTGGCGACGTCGTGCACTGTTGACTGCGCTGCTTTTGCTCGCGCTGTCCGACCCGCAACTGCTCGAGCGGCACGCGCGTATCACGATCTGGGTCGACGACTCGCTCAGCATGCTGACTCGCGAGGCGTACGGGACGCGGCTCGTCGAAGGATTGGCGCAAGTTCGCTCGCTGCTGGCCGAGGCTCCGGGCGCCGATGTCGAGGTGCGGACGCTCGGGAACCCGTGGCACAGTCTCGGCGCGCTCACCGAGGCGACCGTTGCGACCCTGGTCGGCGCCGCCGGCCGGAAGGAACCGGCCGCACCCCCTGCGGCCTTGCTGCGTCGCGACAGCCTGCATTGGCTGGTGACGGATGGGGCGGATGCCGCGCTGTTCGAATGGCCCGGCGGCGCTCGCCCGCATCGCACCATCCAGGTGGCCAGCGTCACGCGCAATGTCGGGCTGGAGCGGCTATCGGCGCGTCGAAACTTGCATGATCCGGAGCGCTACGACCTGCTGCTCAAGGTTACCAACGGCGGTACCGCCGCCGAGACGCGCGTAGTCGTCTTCGCCGCGGACGCGGGCGAAATCACCAGGTCGACCCAGCGCCTCGAACCGGGAGCGTCCGCACTCGTGGACGGGACCATCCCGGCATCGGGTAAAGTTCGTGCCACGCTGCAACCCACCGACGCACTCTCCGAAGACGACGAGATCGTCCTCGACCTCGAAGCGCTGCGCCGGCGTCGAGTGGCGGTCGATCCGCAGTGTCCTCCCGCGCTCCGGGCCGCGGTTCGCGCACACCCCGCCCTCGCCCTGGCGGAAGCGAACGCCACGGGCCTGGAAGCTGTGCTGGACTGTGGGACGCGTGGCGCGGCCCGCGACATTGCAACGATGCGCGTGCTTGCGGACCGCGCGCCGATGCGGCCGCGTGGATCGGTGCAGTGGTCGTCCTCCGTGCCCGAGTCGCGCCGCATCAGGCTCGAAGCAGAACGGCTGCAGGTTGCGGCGCGGCTTCAGCCAGGGCCGGTCGACGACGTAATGCTCGCGGTCGGCGGCGAGCCCCTGATCGTTAGCCGGGCCGCATCGAAAGTCCTCGAGACTGCGCTGGATTTCGGCTCGGCAGAGTCCGCTCGGCGTCCGGAAGTCCCGCTGCTGGTTGACCTGATGTTCGAGCGACTGCTCGGCGCTCGCTTGCTGGATGAGATTGCGATGATTGAGCGCGGCCCTGCCTCGGCAAGGGTCGCGCCGTTGGACCGTATCGGCGCCAATGCCGACGCGGGCACGCCGAGTGACTCGCGCCTGCGCGATTCGGCACCACCGTTGCTGGCGGCCGCTCTCATGGTGCTGCTGTGGGAAATCGTCGCACTCGGCCGTCAGTGGTACCGATTGCGCGAGTACGCGGACGTGGCGTCCGAGTGAGCCTCGCTGGTTCCAGGGCCTGGTTGGCGCTGGCGCTGCAATGGACGGCGCTGGTGGCGCTGGTGCTGGCCCTGCTCGGGGTCTCATGGCTTGATGTGCGCAGCAGGCCGCGTGTACTCGTGCTGGTGGATCGCTCGCTGAGCGTGCCGCGGACGGCCAGCGATGCCGCAGTCGCCGACGTCATGCGGGCTGCGCAAGCGGCGGGAAGCGGTGAGCTGCAATTCATCGAGTTCGCCGGCAGGCCGGGCGTGCCGTCCGCACGCGCGACCGACTCGGTTGCCAATCTGGAACCCTCGGCGACGAACATCGAGTCGGCGCTGGATGCGGCTTTGGCAGCGCACGCCGAGGCGGCGTTCGCAGGCGCGGTCATTATCTCGGACGGCCTCGACAATGCCGGGAACACCGCACGCGCCCTTCAGGCTGCGCGCGAGGCCCAGTTACCACTGCAGTGGATCGCTGTGGATCGCCCCGCGCCGGAAACGCGCATCCTTGACGTGCTTGCGCCGGACCGCGCGACGGCCGGCCAGCGCATCCAGGTTTCCGTGCAATTGGCCGGGCGCTTGGACAGGTCCCTTCGCGTCGACGCAACCGCGCGCGATACCCGTGGCGCAACCCAGGCAGCGAGCGGCGAGCCCGACGGCGAAGGTCGAGTCACGATCGAGTTCGAGGCCAGCCACAATGGCGCAGTTCTCGTCGACGTCGCGCTGGCGGATCCGTCGACCGGACAAACGCTCGATGCCTTGCCGGAGGCCGCCGTCGTCGACGTGACCGCGCGTGCGGCGATCCTGTATGCGCAGGGCTCGCCCGGATCGCTTTCTCCGAGCTTGCTCGGGGGCGGCTGGACGCTGAACGTCGTTCCAGCGACGCGCCTCGACGTGCATGCCGACGGACTGGACGGCTACCAGGCCGTCGTGCTCGACGATGTTGCGATATCGGACGCAAGCCCGCGCTTCTGGAACGCGCTCGTGAATGCCGTGCAGAATCGCGGCCTCGGACTGCTGGCGCTCGGCGGCGAGCGCTCATTCTCCCGCGGCGGGTACCGGGAATCGGCGCTCGAGTCGGTACTTCCCGTGTTGTCCGAGCCGGCGGCGCTCGATCAACCTGCGAGCGTCGTGTTCGCCGTCGACAAGTCGGGCAGCATGGGCCAGGGCAGCGGGGGCGTGGATCGCTTTCAGTTGGCGCAACGCGCGGTGCTCGAGACCGCGGCCGGCCTCACCGAGCGCGATTCGCTCGGCCTCGTGGTCTTCGACGTGGCGCCGCGCGTGCTCATTCCGCTCGGCCCGGCCGGCGCCGGGAAGTTGGCGTTAGGGCGGGATTGGCAGGCAAGCCCGCACGGCGGAACCAAGCTCGTACCGGCACTCGATGCTGCGATCGGCGAGCTCGAGCGCTCGAGTGCCGCGCGACGGATGCTGGTCGTCGTCACCGACGGCTTCATCGACGACGCGCCGCTCGCCGAGCTGCGTGCGCGGCTCGATCGCTCCCGGATAGAGACCATCGCACTGGCCGTGGGGCCGGACGCCAAAGTCAGCGCGCTGGAACGGTTGGTCGGCGTGGCGGCGGGTCGGGTGGTTCGCGTGAACCAGGCCGCCGAGCTGCCACAGGTGATGCGCTCCGAACTCGAGCGCCGCCGAGCGCGCATCGAGCGCGGGACGATCGCAGTGGAGCAGCGTCAGCCATTGCCGTTCGCACCCGGAACGCTGGACAACTGGCCAGCCATCGCGGCCTACTCCGTCACTCGCACGCAACCGCACGCGTCCGTTGCCGTGCAGACGCAACGCGGCGATCCTCTGATTGCCTTCCACAAGTCCGGCCAAGGCCGCGTGGTCGCCGTAACTTGCGGACTTGGGCGGTGGACCCCGCAGTGGGTGCATTGGCGAGAGTGGCCGCGGCTCGCCGGCGGCCTGACCGACTGGATCAGCGGCACACCTCACGGCGGGGCGCTCGCGCTGGCGGTGTCGGACCTGCCTGGCGGGCTGCAGGTCGAGGCCGATGTCCAGGCTGGAACGGACTGGTCCGATCCGGCGGGCGCGTCCATTGCAGTGCAGACACCGACCGCGCAGGCCCGGCAATTGTCGTCGGAACATGTTGCTCCCGGGCGGTTGCGGGCGACGTTGCCCGATGCCGGCTCGGGCCTGTACACGTTCCTGGTGTCTACTCCGTTCGGTTCGCAGCGGCTGCTGCACGTTCGACGCAATCGCGCCGAGAATGTAGCGTGGGGCACCAACCCGGCGCTCGACATATGGAAGACCGCCGGACTCGTAAGCGCCTGGGATCCGGGCGCCTTTGCGCGACATCGCGATCTTGCGCGAACCCGTCATCGGGCCGATCGCTCGCTCATTGGACTGGCTCTCGCGCTGTTCCTGGCCGGCGTCCTGGTCGACCGCTGGGGGTTTGCTTCTCCGCTACGTCAGGTTGGCGACACGAAGCGCTGAAGCAACAGTGTCAGCCCAAACAGGCCGAGCGCGAGCGCTGCAACCAACGGCCGCCCGGCGGCCGCTAGCACCAGCGCATCCCACAGGCAGATTCCCGCTAGCAGGCTGCCGACCGCCCGGGGCACGTCGCCGGGCCGCCGTCGCCGCAGGAACGATAGCGAGTACAACACCCACACCACGAGCAGCAGCCACAGGCCTGCGACCAAGGCGTCGTCGAGGGAAGCTCGCAGCCCCCAGAGTAGGGGAAAGGCCAGAAACGCGAGCGGCCAGAGGTTCCCCACGCGCCCCAGATGTTCCTGCTTGGCAATGTAGGTGAGTCCGACCAGGTAACAGAGCAGCAGGAAGCCTGTTACGAACACGCTGTCCGGCGGGTTGACCGCAACCGCGTAGCCCGCCGTCACGTAGACGAGCATGCGGCAGAGTCCCATGACGATCGGGCTCAGCGGATTGTGCTTGTGGTGCCTGTCGTAGAAGATGATTGTCGAGCCAAGCGCCAGGCCCGCAACCCCGGGTCGCCAGCCACTGCCGCCGGGGAACCCATAGCCCACCCACGCCAACAGGGCACCGCCGACCGCGAGCATGGCGAAGCCAGCGCCGAACACAGTGGTCGCGGCCACTTCGCCCGAGGGAATGGGCCGCTCCGGCCGGTACCGCCTGTCGAATTCGCGATCGAACGCGTCATTCAGGAACATCCCGGCCAGGTAGCACAGCGACAGGGCGAGCAGGAGCCACGGCACCCGCGCATCGCCAGGCGCTCCCCCAGCGACGACCAGACCCGCCAGGGTGTTGCTCCAGACCGTCGGCAGGTTGGAGATCCGGCCGAGCTTCAGCGCGGCCCGCCAGTTCACGCGAGTTCTTCCTGCACCCAGCGCAGTTCGCGCGCGATGGCCTCCTCGATCGGGACCTCGCGAGCGCGCGCCGGCAGCACCGACCAGGTGTAAGTCTCGACCTCGAGATGAGGCGTCCGCGGATGCTGCCTGTGCAGAGCCAGCGCCTCGCGAACGAAGTCCTGCGTCGAGGAGAATCCGTCGAGTTCCTTCATGAACACGGGCACGTGGAAGTGCACGCGCCATTCGCAGCCGCCGCTGCGCCAGTTGCCCGCCGCGCGAGCGGCATCGATGTCGACATAGCGGCGCAACACACTGCCGCGGCGTTCGACGACCTGGTGCAGGTACACCGCGTCGTCGAAGCTTCGCAGAGCCTCGACGGCATCCGCTGTCACATGCGGGATACGCAGCCCCGCGGTCACCTGGATCTTGGCGACTGCGATGCCCGCGCTCGCCAGCGCACGCAGACAATCGTCTGGATCTTCGAACTCAACGGCGGCGTGGCACAGGTCCAGACACACACCGAGATGGCGGCGCAGCAGCTCGCCGGCTTGCGCCACGTCCACTCCGACCAGCGAGGCAAGCCGGGCGGCGGCGCCCGGCGAGTGCAGATGATCGCGAAAGAACGCCACCGTCTCCGCGACGGTTTCGAGCAGACAGCAAGGCTCCGGCTCGAGGGCGAGTGCGATGCTGCGACCTGTCTCCCGTTCGATGCCCACCAGATGCGCGACGTGTCGAATCAGCTGGTCCGCGATCCGGGCGATGGCCTCTGGCGCCGCAGCGTTCGGTTTGAACGCCCCGGGCACCGTGCTGATACTGCCCCGCTCGTCACTACCCGTTGGCAGCATCGCCACCAGCAGGTCCGCCAGCCGGTTGGTGTACTCGAGCCGCGCTTCCATGCGCCAGTCGGGCAGGTAGACGCCTTCCTTGACGCGCACGCCATGGAAAGGCCCGTAGGGAAAGCCGTTGATGGTGAAGACGTAGAGACTGTTCTCGCGAAGAAACTCGACAAACTCCGCAAGCATCCCGGGCGCGCTCAACGACTGAGCTGCCGAGGCCGAAAGCCGCAGGCCCACCCCGAAGCGCGCATCCGGGCAGACCAGGCGCTTGACCAGCGGCAGGTAGTGCTCGAGATTGCCGCGAATCTCGTCCCAGGATTCGCCGGGGTGAATGTTCGTGCAGTAGCTTAGGTGACTGCGGCCGAGTCTCACCGGCCGGCCTCCCGGCGCCGCAACCAGGCCATCGCTTGCGCGATCTGCGCGCTATCGAGGCTGTTCACGTCTTCGCCGCGCCCGATGCCGCGCAACATCATCACCGTGAGCTCGCCACCCAGGTGCTCGCGGAATTCCTCGATGCCGTCCAGAATCAGCAGTCGCCCTTGCTCGCCGCGCGATTCCATCGCCGGGTGCCACAGGTGGAAGCCAAGCCGCTTGAAGAGGGCATGCACGCGCTCGTCGGCCCCGACCGCCAGCATGCCGACCTGCACGGAATAGCGCGTGTCCAGTGTCACGCCAATGGCTACCGCCTCGCCATGGCGCAGCTCGTGCGCGGTGAGCGCCTCGAGCTTGTGGGCGGACCAATGGCCGTAGTCGAGCGGCCGGCCGCTGCCGCTTTCGAACGGATCGCCGCCGTGCGCAATCTGCCGCATATGCAGCTCCGCGCAACGGCGAATCATGCGCGCGGTGGCGGCAGGAACGCACTCCCGCAGCGCATCGGCATTGGCCTCCAGCCACGCGAAAAACGTCGCGTCGCGGATCAGCGCAACCTTGACGGCCTCGGCCATGCCCGAGATGCGGTCGCGCGGATGAAGCGTCCGGAGGAAGGCGAAGTCGTTCAGAACCGCGTGGGGCGGCGCGAAACAGCCGAGGAAATTCTTCTTGCCGAAGGCGTTGATGCCGTTCTTGACGCCGACGCCGGAATCGTTCTGCGCCAGCACGGTGGTCGGTATGCGGATGTGGCGCACGCCGCGGTGGGTGGTCGCCGCAACGAAACCTACCATGTCCAGAAGCGCCCCACCGCCCACCGCGACGACATAGGAGTGGCGATCGATGGCGAGTTCGCCGAGGCGTTGCTGGAGCCGCGTCACCAGCGTCGCATCGTTCTTCACTTGCTCGCCCGCCGGTACCACCTCCGGATGTGCGACGACGGCCATCGTGTCTGCATGGGCATGCGCATAGGCTACGATCTCGTGCGTCAGCGCCGGCCAGCTCGCCGCAACGTTGGCGTCGACAAAGGCGACGAAGCGATGCCGCTTGCCGGTTTCGCGTCGGCACAGGGCCTGTTCGAACACCGGATTGTCGCGATCGAAAACGCGTTCGGTGAAGTACACCGGGTAGTCGTAGCGGACCGCGAACTCCTGTTGATAGACCGCGGCGGCCGGCAGCTCCACGACCTTCGTGGTTTCGTCCTTCATGGTCGCTTCTCCCTTGCTCCGATGGTTCCGTCACTCGACCAATGGCCGCTCTTCGCGATCGGGGATAACCGGCAGTTCGCTCACGAGTGGCTGCTGGCCGCGAAGCACCGAATTGCCCTGGTAGAGCGCTCGCTCGTCCCTCGGCTGGGGAGTCAGCCAGTGCTCCTCCTTCATCTGTCCGCTCGGGCCGAAAGCCGCGAGCGCATTTCCGTAGCTGATGGCTTCGACGTCTTGGCGGGGGATGCCGCGCTCGAGCATCAGGCGCGCAGTCTTCGGCACCGCGAGCGGGTCGGACTTGCCCCAGTCGGCGCTCGAGTCGATGAAGATGTGGTGCGAGCCGTATCGCCGCGCGACTTCCACCATGCGTTCGCTACCCATCTTGGTCTGGGGATACAGCGTGAAGGCGGCCCAGAAGCCGCGATCGAGCACTTCCTGAACGGTCTCCTCGTTGTTGTGATCGATGACCACCGAACCCGGATCCAGGCCCATCTCGATCGCGACGTCCATGCTGCGCGAGGTGCCCCGCTTCTTGTCGCGGTGCGGCGTATGGACCTGCACGAGCATGCCGAGCTCCCGCGCGAGCGCGAGCTGCGCCCGGTAGTACTTGTCCTCGGCGTCGGTCTGGTCGTCATAGCCGATCTCGCCGACTGCGACCACGCCCTCCTTGCCGAGGAACAGCGGCAGGACGTCCATGACCGCTTCGGCGAGCGCCTCGTTGTTGGCCTCCTTGCTGTTGAGGCCGATCGTGCAGTAGTGGCGGATGCCGAACTGCGAGGCGCGGAAGCGCTCCCAGCCGACGAGGCTCGACAGGTAGTCCACGAACGTCCCCACCTGCGTGCGCGGCTGGCCGAGCCAGAATGACGGCTCGACGACGGCGACGATGCCGGCGGCGGCCATTCGCTCGTAGTCATCGGTGGTCCGGGCGCTCATGTGAATATGCGGATCGATGAAACGCATGGTCTCTCCTGTCCTCGTCGTTATCTGCCTGCAGCCGCGAGTCGTTGCCAATTCAAGCTTCGCTCGCGGCCGTCGCGCGCCAGCGCCGTGTGCAATTCGAGCAGGCGCGCCGCATCCTGATCGGTCGCATCGCGCAGCGCAAGGGTAGCCGCCTGCTGCTCGGTGACGGTGCCCCGCTCGAGCAAGCGGCGGAAATCCGCGAGTACCGGGCCAGCCGCGAACGGACCGACGCAGCGCCACAATTCCGGACTCACCGGGCGCGACGCCGCCCAGCGTTCGTGGGCATAGTCGCAAAGCATTCGGGCCAGCGTCGCGTTACGCCGCGCGTCCAGTCCGACAATCGGGTCCAGCCGGCTGCCGACAAACAGCGCCTTTAGCACCAGTTGGTTCCATGCCGGCTCGGCGAGATGCTCCGCAGGATACGGATTGCGGTGCGCGACGGCCTCGAAGACCACCTGCATGTTCGAGCGAAGGCCCTCGGCGGCCCGCAGCGCGTAACGCGGCTGATCGGGATACAGCGGCAGGCCGCGATAGTAGGCGACGAGTTCGGAAATGTCGGCCGCGCTGCAGAGCCGATCGAGCCTGCGACTCATCTCCACGCCGTCCGCTGAGCTCGCGCAAAGCAGACAGATGCGCGCCGCCTGATCCAGTGTCCAATCGCGAGGATCCCAGCCCGGGCGATTCGCCTGCGCGGCCCGCAACTCCGCGTCGTTGAGGGCGAGCGGTTCCTTGCCGACGTGCCGTGAGACGAGGCTCAGCAGAAGGTAGAGCTCGCGGTCGGCGACGCCGGCGCGCAACCGGTCGATGCCGCTTGCGATCCATGCCGCCGCGCCGGCAGGCAGCCTGGGCGCGAGCAGCTGTCCCAGCAGTTCCGACGATGTCATGCCCACCTCCGCGCGATCGGTTTGGCCGCGCCGAACAGGTGCGCGAGCAACAGCGACTTGACGTCGGTAGCTGCAACCGGTCCCGCGTCCAGCAGTTCGGGCATTGAGGTAATGAACACCGGGCCTTCCTCGGGACGGTCGGTCGGGCGGCCGTGGGAGCCGCGCACCAGCGTTGCGTCGAGCGAGATGACGTCCATCAGATAACGCATGCCAACGAACTTCCGCGCCAGGCGTGCAGCGATGCGCAGCTTCGGCATCCTGAGTCTTGGGTCGATGAACAACTCGACCGGGTCGTAGCCCGGCTTGCGGTGTATGTCGACCGTGCGCGCATAGTCGGGTGCACGCTCGTCGTCCAGGAAGTGGTAGTAGGTGAACCAGCTGCGCGCGTCGGATATCGCCACCAGCTCGCCCGAGCGCGGATGGTCCAGCCCGATCGCGCGCTTGCCTGCCTTGTCCAGTACGCGCTCGACTCCCGGCAGACTGCGCAGCAGTTGCGCCACCTCGGGCACGAGCTCGGGCCGCGCCACGTAGACGTGCGCGATCTGATGATCGGCCACGGCGAAGGCATCGGAGGCGCCGGGATCGAGCTGCTCGCGACCCAGTTCCTCGCGCACGCGGAGCCAGCCGGC
>JBKKAZ010000091.1:0-4701 GCA_046714435.1 Casimicrobiaceae bacterium | reverse complement strand
CTCGGCGCTTCGATCGTCGTCGACAACAAGGGCGGCGCCGCGGGCAACCTCGGGACCGACCTCGTCGCCAAGGCGCCCGCCGACGGTTACACGATTCTGTTCACGCTCTCGTCGCACACCATCAATCCCAAGCTCTACCCGAAGCTGCCTTTCGACGTCGAGAAGGATTTCGCCGCGGTGAGCCTGGCCGCGATGATTCCGCAGATCCTGGTGGCGCATCCGTCGGTGCCGGCGAACAACGTGCAGGAACTGATCGCGCTCGCCAAGGCCAGTCCCGGCAAGCTCAACTTCGCCTCGGTCGGCATCGGCTCGCCAGGGCACGTCGCCGGCGAGCTGTTCAAGCTCAAGACCGGGACCAGCATGGTCCACGTTCCCTACAAGGGCGGTGGGCCGGCGGTGGCCGACACCATCGGCGGCCAGGTCCAGCTGCTGTTCGTGTCGATGCCGGCGGCGTGGCAGCACGTGAAGTCGGGCAAGCTGAAGGCGCTTGGTGTCACCAGCGAAAAGCGCAGCATCGCCGCGCCCGACGTGCCGACGATCAGGGAGCAGGGCCTCGCCGACTACGTCGTGAACTCCTGGTACGGTGCGCTGGTGCCGGCAAAGACGCCGCCCGCCGTGGTCGCGAAGATCAACGCGGCCATGGTCAAGGTGCTGCAGATGCCGGAGCTTCGCGACAAGCTGCTTGCGCAGGGCGCGGAGGCCGCGTGGAACACGCCCGCCGAATTCGAGGCGTTGATCCGCGAGGAGCTGAAGAACTGGGAGTACGTGATTCGCGAGGCGAAAATCACGCCCGAGGGATGAACGCGCCCGCCGCCGCCGAAGATCCACGCGCCGGCGTCGAGGTCGCGGCACTGATCTCGCGCGCGCGCTCTGCGCAGGCCGCGATCGACGGCTACGACCAGCGCCAGGCCGACGAACTCGCCGTCGCAGCCGGATGGGCGATCGTCGAACCGTCGCGCAACTTGAAACTCGCCGAGCGCGCCGTTGCCGATACCGGTCTTGGCAATGTCACCGACAAGATCGCGAAGAACCGCCGCAAGACCCTGGGTCTGTTGCGCGATCTGGCCGGTGCCCGCTCGGCTGGCGTGATCGCGGAGGACCCGGAGCGCGGTCTGATCGAGATCGCGCGGCCGGTCGGCGTGGTCGCGGCGATCACGCCTTCGACCAATCCCGGCGCAACTCCGGCAAACAACATCATCAACGCGTTGAAGGGCCGCAACGCCATCGTCTTGGCACCTTCGCCGAAAGGCGCCTCCACGCTCGAGTTGCTGATCCGGTTCGTGCACGACGAGCTCGACCGGGTCCGCGCTCCGCGCGATCTCGTGCTCGCGCTGCCCTCGCCGGTATCGCGAAGGCACACCATCGAGCTGATGCGGCAGGCCGATCTGGTGGTGGCAACGGGCTCGCAGAATAACGTGCGCGCCGCCTATTCGAGCGGCACCCCGGCGCTCGGGGTCGGAGTCGGAAACGTCGCGGTCATCGTCGACGAAACGGCGGACCTCGCCGACGCTGCGGCGAAAATCGCGAGGTCCAAGACCTTCGACCACGCCACCAGCTGTTCGTCGGAAAACAGCGTGATCGCGGTCGAGGCCGTCGCCACGGCGTTGCGCGCAGCGCTGGAGCGCGAAGGTGGCATCGTGCTGGAGGCCGCCGAGGCGCAGCGCCTCGCGGTGGCGATGTTCCGCGACGGCAAGCTCGCGCCCGAGGTGATCGCGCAATCGGCGAGCGTCATCGCGGCCCGCGCCGGCCTCGATCGTCCTGCGTTCGCGCACGCGCGGTTCCTGATTGTCGAGGAGGCCGGGGTCGGCAGCGATCACCCGTTTTCGGGCGAGAAGATGTCGCCGGTGCTGGCTTTCTACCGCAGCGCGGATTTCGACGCGGCCCGCGCGCTAGCGCTGCGCCTGCTTGGTTACCAGGGTGCCGGACACTCGATCGGCCTGCATACGCGCCGCGACGAGCGCGCGACCGCGCTTGGGCTCACGCTGCCGGTCTGCCGGGTGATCGTCAACCAGGCGCATTGTTTCGCGACCGGTGGCAGCTTCGACAACGCGCTGCCGTTTTCGCTGTCGATGGGCTGCGGGAGCTGGGGGGGCAACAGCTTTTCCGACAACCTCAACTACCGGCACTTCCTGAACATCACGCGCGTCGTCCATCCGCTCGCCCCGGCGCGGGTGCGCGAGCCCGGCGAGGAAGAGCTTTTCGGCGAGTACCGGCGCCAATACCGACTGTGAATGCGTCCGCCGTCGCGCAGTCGACGTTTCGCGAGGTCGTCGAAGCGCGTGCAGCGTCGGCGCCGCTCGCGCCGTTCGCATTCTCGCCCGAGTCGGGCTTGGTGCTGGCCTACGGGGATCTGGCGTCCTTTGTCGGCAGGCTCGAGTCCGCTTTCGCCGTGTGGGAGGTTGCACCCGGCCACATCGTCGCGTTCATGCTCCCCAACGGGCTCGCCGCGCTGCAGGCGTTCGTGGGCACGATGGCGGCGGGCCGGATCGTCGCGCCGATCAACCTCCTCGCGCAGGACTCGCAGCTCGACTACGTGCTTGCGCACGCCGCGCCGCGAATTGTGTTCGCGACCGATGAGCACGCCGGGCGACTTTCCGCGGCAATCTCGCGCGTCGGGGTTGCAACGCGCATGGTTCAGGTCACCGCGGACGCAATCGAGCTGCCGCAGGGTCCGCCGATCGCCTCGACGACGATCCATGCCGGCGCGCCGGCCATGCTGATGTACACGTCGGGCACGACCGGCGTTCCGAAAGGCGTGCTGCTGAGCCACGCGAACATGCTCGCCGCGGGACGCGCGGTGGCATCGCACCAGTCGCTCGATGAGAGCGACCGGGTGTTGTCGTCGCTGCCGCTCTACCACATCAACGGCCAGTGCATCTCCACCGTGAGCACGCTGGTGTCGGGTGGCAGCCTGATCATGCCCGCGCGTTTTTCCGCCTCGCAGTGGTGGCCGCTGGTCGAACGCTTTTCCCCGACCTGGCTCAACCTGGTGCCGACGATAGTCAGCTACCTGCTGAACGGCCCGGAGCTTACTCCGCGGCAGTTGACTGCCGTGAAGTCGCTGCGTTTCGCGCGCTCCGCCTCGTCGCCGCTGTCGCCCGACCAGCAGCGCGCGTTCGAGGTTCGGTTCGGCATCCCGGTCATCGAGGCGATGGGACTCACCGAGTCGGCGTCGGTCGCGTTCTGCAATCCGATGGAGCTGGCGGATCGCAAGATCGGCAGTCCCGGGCTTCCGCTCGCGGTTTCAGCGCGCGTGGTGGCGCCCGACGGTCGCGTGCTGGGTGCAGGCGAAGCGGGCGAGATCGAACTCTCCGGACCGACGGTCATGTCCGGCTACTACCACGCGCCGGAACTCACGGCGAAGACACTTTCATCGGACGGCTGGCTCGCCACCGGCGATCTCGGCCATCGCGACGCCGACGGCTTCTACTTCATCACCGGGCGCCTGAAGGAGCTGATCATCAAGGGCGGCGAGAACATCGCGCCGCGCGAGATCGACGAAGCATTGCTTAGGCACCCGGCGGTGCTCGAGGCTGCCGCGGTCGGCGTGCCGGACCGCGACTACGGGCAGGAGATCCTCGCCTGTGTCGTGGCCCGGCCAGGGGCGACGCTGGTCGAGTCGGAATTGCGCGAGCATTGCCTTCGCGAACTCGGGCGCTACAAGTCCCCGCGGTACTGGCGGTTTGTCGACGCCTTGCCGAAAGGCGCGTCGGGCAAGGTGCAGCGCCTGAAGCTCGCCGAGCTCCCCGCATCCGACGCCTGAAACGAAACGGGCGACCGTTGCGGGCCGCCCGTTTCGCGGGGACACGCCTGTGACGGCGGGTCCCGCATCCCCCTGCCGAAGTCAGCTGCGGAGCACTCCGCGACCGGTCGCGACGAGGCCGAGCAGGCCGATCGCCAGCAGCAGCAGCGTGCCCGGTTCGGGTACCTGGTTGCATGGGCCCCCCCTCCCGACAATGAGGCACGCCGTGCCGTAGGTGAGCTGCAAGGTCTGCGCATTGCGGCCGACGACGTTGCGGTCGAAGTTCGGGTTCGGACCGAACGACAGGATCGTCGATCCATCGATGAGCCCGGTGAAGGTCAGCGTCGCCAGTACCACTGTATCGCCTTGCAACGCCGCCAGCTCGGCGTCCGTGTCGAGCAGCGAGATCAACTGCAGGCCGAGGTTGCCGAGGTTGTCGGTGACATCGGTGAGCGTGTTGCCCGCCCCGCCGAACGCAGCGAGGTTGAACGCGACGTTGCTCGCATGGGCGATGACCCCGTTGTAAAGGATGTTGAGATCGAACCCGGCCACGATCTCGCTCATCGCGGTCAACCCGCTGACGTAGATGTCGACGGCGACGGTTCCAGCGACCGTGGTGCTGGCGACGGGCGGCAGGAAGCCGATGAATCCCGCCTGCGTGGGGGCCGCGGGCAGCGCGAGCGCCGTTGCGACCGCAAGTACGGAGAGGAATTTACGCATGTTGTTGCTCCTTCGGTCCTGGGTGCGCCGTGGTCAGATGCCGCAGTTGTCGCGCGTGCAGCGCAGCACACAGTAGCGCGCGTCGTTGATCGTGATCAGACCGTCGTTGTTTGCGTCGCGAGGGTCGTTCGGAAGGGGCGGCAATCCGATGGCACCGCGGATCAGCCCGATGTCGAGCCGGTCGATGTCGCCGTCGAGGTCGACGTCGCACTTCAGGATCTCGCAGGCGTCGCCGATGC
>JBKKAZ010000090.1:0-30796 GCA_046714435.1 Casimicrobiaceae bacterium | reverse complement strand
TTCGTGCCAACGCGCTCCGCGTACTTGGTCAGAGCTTCCATAGGGATATACCCCGTAATCACTGCGGTATGCTTTCACCGTCGGTCGGCGCCGATCCGGAGCCAAACCATGTCCCACGAAGCGCCCCCAGCTGACGACGCGCAACCCGCGCTGGAACGTCGGCTAGCCACGATTCTCTCCTCCGACGTCGCCGGGTACAGCCGGATGATGGGTAACAACGAGGAAGCGACGGTGCAGACGCTGCGTGGCCACCGCGCCGTCTTCGACATGTTGCTCAAGCAGCACCATGGCCGCATCTTCAATACCGCCGGCGACGCAATCCTCGCCGAGTTCCCCAGCGCGGTCGAAGCGGTGCGCTGCGCGACCGAGATCCAGATGGCGCTGCTCACTCGCAACGAGCAGTTGCCGCCCGAGCAGAAAATGTTGTTCCGCATGGGGATCAACCTGGGCGACGTGGTCGTGCAGGACGGCGACCTGCTCGGTGACGGAGTCAACGTCGCCTCGCGCATCCAGACGGCCGCGGAACCGGGTGGAATCTGCATCTCCGGCAGCGTGTACGACCAGATCCAGAACAAGCTGTCGCTGCAGTTCAGGCCGATGGGTGAAAGGTCCTTCAAGAACATCGCGCAACCCGTTCGCACTTTCACGATCACGCACGGCGAAGGCGGCGCGCTTCCTGCTGCCCTGCGCCGCCCCGATGGAAAATTGGTGCGCGCGATCGTCGGCACTGCGATCGTCGCCGCGATCCTGGCCGGCGCCGGCTATTGGGTCTACCGCGACAAGCAAGCGGCGAACCTGGAGCAGGCGGCGCTAAGCGCACAACTCGCGGCAGAAAGGAAAGCGACCGACGACGCACGCAATGCGGCGCAAGAGCAGGTCCGGCGCACGACGGAAGCCGAAGCCAAGGCCGAGCGCGAGCGGATCGCCGTCGAGGCCGCGAAGCGCGAAGCGGCACTGCAGGCTCAGCTGCAATCCGCCGAAGACTCGCGGCGTCGCGCTGAAGCGGACCGCAGGCGGATCGACGAGGAACGGCAGCGGAGCGAGGCGGACCGCAGGCGGATCGACGAGGAACGGCAGCGGGCCGAAGCGGACAAGCGTACTGCCGAAGCTCGAGCCCAAGCCGAGGAAAGGCAACGCGTGGCGGCGTCCCCGGCGTCGGCGGGAGGATCCAAAGGCGTCGTGACGGGGTCGAGCCAGCCTGCGGCGGGCGGCAGCGCACTCGACGCGACCTACTACGGCCAGATGTGCAGTTTTCCGGCGGATCCCGGCAAGAAGACCTGCTGGCGCGTTCCCTTGCAGTTTGAAAATGGCGTCGCCGCCGCGACCTGGAAATCCCTGGTCGCAGGCAGGATGGCGACTATGCGCGTTACGATCGATGAGGCAGGCGTGGTGAAGGCTGCGATCGACGGCTGGAGCGTGACGACCGGAAAAGCCGTGGGTGGCGCGGCGAACGGGCGCCTGGTCGACAGGCGCATCGAGGTCGAAGGGCGTTGGGCGAATGGCGTGCCCATCGATGGACATTGGACGCGCACGCCGTGATGCGTAGCGCCGCAGTTGCGGTCAACGGGGACTGTCCCCGCCTGGAGCGGGGACAGTCCGCCAAAAGAAGTCGAAGTCAGCCGATAAGCCGGGTTCTGTTACGGCGCGAAACATCGTCTCGCGCTATGGCCGTCATTCCTCTAGGCCCGGCGTTACCACCGGGCTCGAGCCACCTACCCGCGGACTAGACGAGCAGCCTGTGCTGCCAACGGATGCGTCCGCTTACTTGGTGTTGCTCCGGATGGAGGTTGCCGCGTTTCACCCGCTTCCGTTTGACGGGAAGCGACTCGTCTCTGTGGCCCTGTTCCTCGCCTTGATCGACCGCGCGAGCGGCGACTTATAGCGGCCGGGCGTTACCCGGCATCCTGCTCTGCGGAGCCCGGACTTTCCTCTCCCCTCTCGCGAGGGCAGCGACGGTCTGGCTGGCTTCGGACACCTAGGATAGCAAACGGACCAGCGGGGACTGTCCCCGACTGTTACACGACGCGCCAGCGAACCGTTTCGCCGGCGCGAAGCGGCACGATGGTGTATTCGCCGTAGGGCAGCGATTCCGGCACGGTCTGGGAGAGGCGCTCCAGCGTCACCTGATCTACGTTGCGCGGCAGCCGGTAGAAGTCGGCGCCGAAATGGCTCGCGAAACCTTCCAGGCGGTCGAGCGCGCCCGCGTCCTCGAAGGCCTCGGCGTACAGCGGCAACGCGATCGGCGCGCTATAGCATCCGGCGCAGCCGCAGGCCTGCTCCTTCGTATGCCGGGCGTGCGGTGCGCTGTCGGTGCCGAGAAAGTACTTCGGATTGCCCGATACCGCAGCGGCGACGAGCGCCTGACGGTGAGTCTCGCGCTTGAGGATCGGGAGGCAGTAGTAGTGGGGCCGGATGCCGCCGACAAACATCGCGTTGCGCGAATAGAGCAGGTGCTGAGGCGTGATCGTCGCCGCGACGCCGGGACCGGCATCGGCGACGAACTGCGCCGCTTCGCGGGTGGTGATGTGCTCGACGACGACACGCAGGCCCGGGAAGTCGCTCACGATTTGCGCCAGGGCGCGGTCGACGAAGACCTTCTCGCGGTCGAAGACGTCGACATCCGGATCGGTGACCTCGCCGTGAACGCAAAGCACCATGCCCTCGCGCTCCATCGCTGCCAGCGTGCCGGATACGCGCGAAAGCGCGCTGACGCCGTGGTCGGAGTGCGTGGTCGCGCCCGCCGGGTAGTACTTGACCGCGGGTACGAATCCGCTGGCCATTGCGCGCCGGATCTCGTCCTGCGCCGTGGCATCGGTGAGATACAGCGTCATCAGCGGCGTGAACGCGGCCTTGAACCCGGCGGGCACGGCGGCGAGGATGCGATCCCGATACGCGGCCGCCGCCGCGACGGTGGTGATCGGCGGCTGCAGGTTCGGCATGACTATTGCACGCGCAAAGACGGCCGCGGTGGCCGTAACGACCGCTGCGAGCGCCTGACCGTCGCGCAGATGCAGGTGCCAGTCGTCCGGTCGGGTGAGCGTGAGTCGCGGGGGGGCCGTCATCGAAACTCCTTGTTTTGCCGCGATTATAGGGAGCCCGGCAGCGCGGGTCGCCGCCCGCCGGCGATTCGCGAAAAGGATGGCGAGGCACGACGAAGGACCGCTATAATCGACGATTTATGACGATTCGCCGATTCGCGAGCGGGGCGCCCCAGGTTCGGCCGGGCACCCGGGCCGCGGCGGCAGAATCCGTCAGGGAATTGGGACAGGACAACAGCATGGCTGCAAAAACCGCTACCGTCGCCAAGAAAGTTCGCGAGCTTTCCGAAGAGGAGCTCGTCAAGGCGCCGGACAAGGATTACATGAACGAGGCGCAGCTCGCGTTTTTCCGCAAGCGCCTGATTGAGTTGCGCGACCAGCTGCTGCAGAACGCGGATGACACCGGCGAGCACCTGCGCGAGAACGAGGTCACGACCGATCCCTCCGACCGCGCGACGCTCGAGGAGGAGTACACGCTCGAGCTGCGCACGCGGGACCGGGAACGCAAGCTGCTCAAGAAGATCGAGAAGTCGCTGCGCCTGATCGACGACGGCAGCTACGGCTGGTGCGAAGAGACCGGTGAGCCGATCGGCGTGCCGCGCCTGCTCGCGCGGCCGACGGCTACGCTGTCGCTCGAGGCGCAGGAGCGCCGCGAGCGCGTTCAGAAGCTGTACGGGGATTGAGGTATCGCCGGGCAGGCGTGGAAGCGTGCCGGTGAGGTCCCTCGCGATCAGACGGGCGGAAATCGTGGGCCACGCCCGCACCGCTCGAGCCCCCGCTGGGAGCGCGTTCGCGGACCCAATACGAAGGAGCATCCGATGAAAAATGCATTGACAGTGGGCGTGCTCGCGCTGGGTCTCGTCGGCTGCGGCACGATGGGCATGTCGGGAGGCCCGGTGGCGACCGCCAAGCTCGATCCGACCCGTGGCAACACCACCTCCGGCACTGTGCAGTTCGTCGAGCGCGGCGGCAAGGTCCACGTCACAGCGACAGTCAGCGGGCTGGCGCCGAATCGGGAGCACGGCTTCCACGTGCACGAAAAGGGCGATTGCAGTTCGGGTGACGGGATGAGCGCCGCCGGGCATTTCAATCCCGACGGCAAGCCTCATGGCCCGCAGAACGCGTCGCACCATGCCGGCGACATGCCGAGCCTCACTGCCGACGCGAACGGCAACGCGAAAGCCGAGTTCGTGCTCGACGGCGTGACGGTCTCACCTGGACCGGCGAGCTTCGTCGGTCGCGGACTGATCGTGCACAAGGATCCGGACGACTACAAGACGCAGCCGACGGGCAACGCCGGCGCGCGCCTCGCGTGCGCAGTGATCCGCGCCGGGTAGGGTAGCTCTGATCAAGGACACGGGCGCGTCGGCGCAGATGCCGCGGCAAAGCTGTAATCGACAAATTGACAACCCGGAACTTCGTCGGGGAGGACCTGTCAACAACGGGGTAAGTGGCACCTTGGAGCTCGATGCAAGACGGCCGGCCAGTCCGGCCGTTTTGTTTGGCTCCGTCCGGCGCCCGGCACGCGCGGGCAGCGCCATTCGTCGGCTGCGGCAGGTTTCATCAGGCCTGATCGACTCGGGCCGTTCGCATCGCGCGCCAGACGCTTGTTCGGCGGGTACCGGACGCACATAATCATTGGTCTCGGCGCGCAATTCGCGGGCGTCCTCCCCTTGATGGCACTCTTTTCGAAACCTCCGGCCAGGAAGTCGCCAGCTGTCGCTGCCAAGGCCGCGGCGCCCAAGGCCGCCGCCGTGCGCTCGCCGCAAATCTCCGCCCGCGAGCTGGCTGCCAAGGCCGGCGGAAGCTCCAAGGGCAAGCCGAAGCTCGAACCGGTTCACGCCGACGAGTCGATCACCGGGGCGAGCCTCATCGAGTGGTCGCCCCAGCAGCAGGCGATCGAAGTCGCCCAGGCCAACCCGGGACTTTGCGCCGTACTCGAAAACGCCGCCTTGCTGTACGCGAGCGGACAGATCCCGGGTGCGCGTGCGTTGCTCGAGCAGGGCGTGTCGGGCGATCACGAAACCAAACAGTCACCGCTGGCCTGGCTCGCGCTGTTCGACATCCTGCAGCGCGCGGGCGACCGCAATGCCTTCGACCAGTTCGCGCTGCAGTATTCGGTCCAGTTCGAGCGCTCGGCGCCGGGCTGGGAGGGCAGGGCGCCCGTCGCCACCGGAGTCAAGGCGGCCGGCGGCTATATCGCGATCAGCGGCAAGCTCACCGCCGCAAGCGCCGCGCAGTTTGACGGACTGAAAAAAGCGGTCGCCAAGCGCGTCGCCCAGGCGCGGCTCGACCTGTCGGCGGTGACCGGGTTCGACGAGGCGGGCGCGAAGCTGATGGCCGGGTTGCTGGCCGAGGCGCGCAGCGCGAAACTGGCCCTCGCGATCGAGCGCTCGCAGAAGCTCAATTCGCTGCTGAATGCCGCAGTGAAGCAGGGCCGCGAAGGGGGCGAGGGCGCCTGGCAGTTGTCGCTCGAACTGCTGCAATGGGCGCACGACTACGAGGGTTTCGATGACCGCGCGATCGAATTTGCGATCGCGTTCGAGTTGTCGCCGCCCTCCTGGGAGCCGCCTCCCAAGCCCGTGGTGCCGGTGGAACCCGCACCAACCGAGACAGGCACACCCGCAGCCGCGGCCGAGGTGGAGGCGGTGATGCTGGAAGGCGTGCTCGTGGGCGGCGGGCCGCACATCGGCAGGATCCAGGAATTCGCGCACGGCCGGCAGATCATCCCGGTAAACATGACGGCGGTCGACCGCGTCGACTTCGTGTGCGCGGGTGCGCTGCTGAACGTGGTGACCCGTGTCGAAGGCCAGCGCAAGGCCGTGCAGATTCACGGCGCGTCGCCGATCATCCGGGCCTTGCTGCTGCTGATTGGCCTTTCGCCCCGACACTTCGTCAGGAAGAAGGGCTAGCACCCGATCTAGTGTCCCGAGTCAGGGATCTGGTCCCTGACTCGGGACACTAGCGGACCACCGATCCGGACCCTGCCCGGCCAGGCGGTGCGAATTTCAAGTTGAACGCGGAACATCCGGCGCCAACCAGGCTCGTACAATGGCGAGTTGGGCGCATCCGGGGCCCAGGGCGCGCCACTCATGGAGACATTTCACGGCACCACGATCCTTTCGGTCCGGCGCGACAACGCGGTCGCGCTGGGTGGCGACGGCCAGGTGACGCTCGGCAACGTGGTGGTCAAGGCGACCGCCCGCAAAGTTCGCCGCCTCTACCAGGACCGGGTGCTGGCCGGTTTCGCCGGGGCGACCGCCGATGCGTTTACGCTGTTCGAGCGCTTCGAAGCCAAGCTCGAAGCGCACCAGGGGCAGCTGACGCGCGCGGCGGTCGAACTCGCCAAGGACTGGCGCGCGGACCGGATCCTGCGGCGGCTCGAGGCGATGCTCGCGGTCGCGGACCGCACCTCGTCGCTGATCATCACCGGCACCGGCGACGTGCTCGAGCCCGAACTGGGCATCGTTGCGATCGGCTCCGGCGGCCCGTATGCGCAGGCGGCGGCGCGCGCGCTGGTCGAGAACACCGCGCTGTCCGCGCGCGAGGTGGTACAGCGCTCGCTCGACATCGCCGGCGACCTTTGCATCTACACCAACCGCAACCTGGTGATCGAGACGCTGGAATGAGCACGGCGACGCACGAGATCCTGATCGCAGGCGCGGGTTTGCCGGGCCTGGCGCTGGCGAGCGCGCTCGCGCGGCAGGGGCTCGATGTCGCGCTGGCCGATCGCGCAGACGTCACACCGCGCACGGCCGATGCCGCGGACTGGGACGCCCGCGTCTACGCGGTGTCGCCAGGCAGCGCGGCGTTTCTGGACACGATCGGTGTCTGGCCTGCACTCCCCGAACAGCGCATCGCTGCCATCGAATCGATGCAAGTCGAGGGCGACGAAGGCGCGGCGCTGAACTTTTCCGCCTACGAGCTTGGCGAGCGCGCGCTGGCCTGGATCGTCGAGGAACGCGAGTTGCGCAACGCGTCGGTCGCGTCGGTTCACGAAGCTAGGGTGACGCTGGTCGCGCCCTGCGGGTTCTCTCGGCTTGTATTCACGACCGACGCGGCGAAGCTGATGCTCGACGACGGTCGCGAGATCGAGGCGCGGCTGGTGGTCGGTGCCGACGGGGTGCGCTCCTGGATCCGGCAGGCGGCGGGCATCTCTGCCGTACCGCGCGCCTATGAGCAGACCGCGGTTGTCGCGAACTTCGCGTGCGAGCGCGCCCATCGTGGCTGCGCGCGGCAGTGGTTCCAATCCGACGGCGCGGTGCTTGCGTGGCTGCCGTTGCCGGGGCGCCGCGTTTCGATGGTGTGGTCGGTCCCCTCTGCAACGGCGGCGCAGTTGATGGCGCTCGAGCCTGCTGCGCTCGCCGAACGCGTCGCGGCGGCCGGCGCGAACGCGCTTGGCGCATTCGAACCGATCACCGCGCCCGCGGCGTTTCCGCTGTCGTACTTGAGGCTGCCGGCCCCAATCGCGCACCGTCTGGCGTTGATCGGCGATGCCGCGCACGGCGTTCACCCGCTCGCGGGGCAGGGCGTCAACCTCGGCTTCGGGGACGCACAGGCGCTCGCCGCCGTCATGTCCGAACGCGGCCCCATCGCCGATCCCGGCGCATCGCTGCTGCTCGAACGCTACGCCCGCCGCCGCGCCGAACCGGTGCTCGCGATCCAGTCGGTGACCGACGGCCTCGCGCGGCTGTTCGGTGCGCGCTCGCCGTGGCTTGCGCGGCTGCGCAACGCCGGCCTCATCGCGGTCAACCACCTACCGGGCATCAAGCACGCGCTGGCGCAGCCGGCGCTGCGCTGACCAGCCCGTTCAATTTCCGTCATCCCCGACTTTCCCGGAGAACCGTCATGACCCGAAGATCAAGCCTGCTTGCCGCGGCGTTCGCGTGCGCATTCGCGTTCGTACCGCCGTCGTTTGCCCAGACCGCTGCCGCACCGGCGGCCAAGGCTCCGCTACTCACCGCCGAAGCGCAGAGCGTAAAACGGCTGCTCGAGGAACGCTTCCCCGGCGTGCAGATCAAGCACATCGCCAAGACCGCCTACCTCGGCCTCTACGAGGCGATGTTCGACGACCAGATGATGTATACCGACGCCAAGGTGAGCTACGTGTTCGTCGGTGCGGTCTACGACGCGAAGACCCGGACCAACCTCACCGAGCAGCAGACGCGCAAGATCAACCGCGTGGCCTGGGACCAGCTGCCGCTGAACCTCGCGATCAAGAAGGTCAAGGGCGACGGCTCCCGCAAGCTGGCCATCTTCTCCGACGCCGATTGCCCGTTCTGCGCGCGGCTCGAGGAGACACTGAAGAATGTCAACGACGTGACCCTCTACACGTTCCTGTACCCGATCGACCAGCTGCACCCAGACGCGGCGCGCAAGTCCCGGATGATCTGGTGCTCGGAAGACAAAGTAAAAGCCTGGGACGCGTTCTTCGACAACGGCGCGTTGCCGACCAACGCCGGGGACTGCGACAATCCGGTCGCCGCAACCCAGGCGCTCGGGCAGAAGTTGCGTGTCTCGGCGACGCCGACGCTGGTGTTCGCCGACGGCACCGTGGTGCCCGGCGCCGTGCCGCAGGCGACGCTGGAGAGCGAACTGGTGCGCGCCGAGGCCGAAGCGAAGCGGTTGAGCGCCGCAAAATAGCGGGTTCGACCGGCTCAAAGCGAGACGGGGCGGATTGCGACAGGCACATAGGGCGAACGATGGCGATCATCGACTTTCTGAAAAAGCAGTTCATCGACGTCATCGAGTGGACCGACGACTCGCGCGACACGCTGTCGTGGCGCTTCCCCGACGACGACAAGGAAATCAAGAACGGCGCGCAGCTGATCGTGCGCGAGTCGCAGGCGGCGCAGTTTGTCTACCTCGGCTCGTTCGGCGACCGCTTCGGGCCGGGCAAGCATTCGCTGACCACCGACAACATTCCGGTCCTCACCAACCTTAGAAGCTGGAAGTACGCCTTCGAGAGCCCGTTCAAGGCCGACGTCTACTACGTCACCACCCGCGTGTTCCCGGGCAACAAGTGGGGCACGGCGAACCCGGTGATGATGCGCGACGCCGATTTTGGCGTGGTACGGCTGCGCGCCTACGGGACCTACGACTTCCACATCGTCGATGTCCCGCGCTTCTTGAAGGAGGTGGCGGGCACCGACCATCATTTCCGCCTGGACGAGTTCGCCGACACCATGCGCTCGCGGCTGGTGTCGGTGTTCTCCGACGCGCTGGCCGGTTCGAAGATTCCTGCGCTGGAGGTCGCCTCGCGCTACGGCGAACTCGGCGAAGCGCTGTTGCCGCTGATCAATCCGGTGCTGGCCGAGAAGTACGGCTTGCAGATGACCACCTTCATCGTCGAGAACGTGTCGGTGCCGCCGGAAGTCGAACAGGCGATCGACAAGCGCTCCAGCATGGCCGCGGTCGGCAATCTCAACGACTACGTGAAATACCAGATGGCGCAGGGATTCGAGAAGGGCACCAGCGGCGCCGGCGGCATCGGCGCCGAAATGGCGGTGGGCATGGCGATGGCGCAGCAAATGATGAATCAGCCGGGCGGCGTCCTCGCGCAATCGACGCCCGGCGTCGCGGCGCCGACCGGGTCCGCGACAGCCGAGCTGTTCACGCCTGCCCAGGTGGCGCAGCGGCTTGGCGTGGCCGAGTCCGACGTCATCGTGAGCCTCGAAGGCGGCGACCTGAAGGGCAAGCGCATCGGCACGCAGTGGCGCGTCACCCGAGCGGCAATCGACGCCTTCCTCGCGCCATGAGGATGGTTCGACGTGCGCTGCTGCGCGCCCTTGCGATCGTTCCGTGGGTCGGCATTGCGGCGCAGGCTCAGGACCCGCGTGCCACGCTGGCGGCGGCGGCGGCCCGGGATTGGCTGGCGCTGGTCGACCAGGGCGATGCCGCTGGAATCCTCGCGGCCGCGAGTGAGCAGTTTCGCAGTAAGGTCGACGAGAAGTCCTGGAACACGGGCTACCAGAAGCAGCGCGCCTGGCGGGGCGCGCTGCTCAGTCGCACGCTCGCCAGCTCGAGGTTCGAGAACCGGATTCCCGGATCGCCACCGGGCGACTACGCGGTGTTGGTATACCGCTGCTCGTTCGCGAACCGGTCCGATTCCGCCGAGACCGTGTCGCTCGAGCGGGATCGCGACGGTGTCTGGCGCGTGATCGGCTATACGATTCTCTGACTCGGGTCCGGGTTGCGCTACAGCTCCGACCCGTTGGTGCATCGGCGGTGAGCGAAGAGGCTGCGCTCGCGAAATTCGCCTGTCCAGCGTGCGGGGGCGAAGCGCACTGGAATCCGGCGAAGCAGAAGCTGGTCTGTCCGTTCTGCGGCACCGAATCCCCGGCGCCGCCCGGCGCGGGCGTTCCGATTGCCGAGCACGACCTGGCGCAGGCGCTGCGCGAAATGGCCGACCGGCCGCGCGGCTGGCAGATCGAAAAACGCAGCGTACGCTGCCAGAGCTGCCGGGCGATCTCGGTGCTCGACCCGAAGCGGCAGGCGCAGAATTGCGAGTTTTGCGGCTCGGCGCAGCTCGTTGCCTACGACGAACCCGAACCCGCACTGCGTCCGCAGGGCGTGTTGCCGTTCAAGGTGAGCGTGGCCGAAGCGCGCGAACGCATCCGGCGCTGGTACGGCAGCCGCTGGCTCGCACCGTCGGCGCTGGGCAAGAAGGCGCTGACCGACACCGTGCAAGGCGTGTATCTGCCGTACTGGACGTTCGACGCGAAGGTCGCGGCGCAGTGGACCGCGCAAGCGGGCCACTACTACTACACCAGCGAGAGCTACACGCAGAACGGGACGACGCGCACCCGGCAAGTTCGTCAGGTGCGCTGGGAGCCTGCGTCGGGCGCGCTTGCACACGTCTTCGACGACGATCTGGTGTGCGCGTCGATCGGCATCCATCCGGCGTTGCTGCGCGCGATCGAGCCGTTTCCGATGCAGGAACTCAAGCCCTACGATGCGGGCTACGTCGCCGGCTGGGTGGTCGAGCGTTACCAGCTTGATCTCGCCGACAGCGCAAGACAGGCGCGCGCACAGATGAGCCAGAAGTTGATCGCGCTGTGCGCGGCGCAGGTTCCCGGAGACACTTATCGCGACTTGCAGGTGCGTGCCGACTGGTCCGAACAGACCTTCAAGCACCTGCTGGCACCGCTGTGGCTGCTCTCTTACGACTACGGGCGCAGGGGCTACCAGTGCGTGATGAACGGCGTCACCGGCAAGCTTCAAGGCGAGTATCCGAAGAGTCCGTGGAAGGTCGCGGCGCTGGTGCTCGGGATCCTGCTGCTGGTGATCGTGTTCCTTTCGTTCTCCGGGAGGTAGCGTTGCACCCGGCGTTCGTGCCGTACGCGCGGTGGCTGGGGACTTCGCTCGATGCGCTGCCGCCGGACGCCGACCGGTTCGACGCGTTCGCGCGCGAATGTGGGCTGGCGCTGCCCGATGGGCGAGCGTTGCGGATCCGCAACCACGGCGCGACCGGATCAGCGCTCGATTACGAATCCGCGATTGCCCGCGATGCCATGCTCGCGGTCCGTGTCGGCGACTGGCACGACGCATTCAACGCACTGGCGTGGCTTGCGTTTCCACGCACCAAGGCGGCGCTGAACGCGCGTCACGTCGCTGAGGGAAGCGCTCCGACGCCCAACGCACGGAGCCGCGTTCGCGACGCGGCGACGCTGCTCGACGAGTACGGACTGTTGCTCGGGTGTGACGACGCGACCCTGCCTCCGCTGCTGTTCGATCATGCGTGGCACGCGTTGTTCGTCGCACGCGCCGCCGACGTACGCCGGCATTTCTTTCCGGTCGTCATCGGGCATGGGCTGCTCGACCGGCTGCGCAAACCCTACCGCGAGCTCACCGCGAAGGTGCTGGTGGTTCCCTTCGAATCCGGCGCGTTGCGCGAGCGGTGCGAACGCTCGGTACTCGATGCGAAGGCCGCGCTTTTGGTCGAGGCGGCCGGATTCGCGCCCGATCTGCTCGCGCCGCTCCCCGTTGCGGCGCTGCCCGGCTGGGACGCGGAGCGATTGGGCGAGCGCTTGTTCGACGACGTTTCGGTGTTCCGGCCGAAGCTGATACGCTGAACGTGTTCGCGGCGTGGAGGGTGTTCGCGCTGCTCACGGGTCCATTTTCGCAGGCAATCCGATCCACCTACCGGCGCGGCGCGAGGAAATGAATGGCTGACCACTGCGCCGTCATCACCGGCGTTTCGAAAGGCCTGGGCGAAGCGCTCGCCGCGGCGCTACTTGCGCGCGACTACGACGTGACAGGGATCGGACGCAGCGCTGCGCCGCGACTGGCGTCGCCTCGCTTCCGCCTCGAGGTGGCGGATCTTGCCGATGTCGCGACGCTGGCAGTTGTCGCCGGCAAGCTGTTCGCCGCGCTCGCGGTGCGGGCTCCCGGGTCGATCGTCGTGATCAACAATGCGGCACTGGCCGGTCCCGCCGGGACGATCGGCCGGCTCGAAGCGGACCAGGTTGTCGGCTCGATCCTGGTCAACCTCGCCGCGCCGCTGATCATCGCCGATGCATTCGTCCGGGCGTTCGGCGACGCGACATCGCGTCGCCGGCTGATCAACGTGTCGTCGGGCGCCGCGGTGCGTCCGATTCCCGGGGCGGGCGTGTACAACGTCACCAAGGCCGGACTCGAAATGCTGACCTCGGTTATCGGCGCCGAGCAGGCGGCGGGCGTTGTCGCGATCACCATCCGGCCGGGAATCATCGACACACCCATGCAGGCCTCGGTTCGTTCGCAGCCGCGGGACTTGCTGCCGTCCTTGCCGATGTTCGAGGCGTTTCACTCGAGCGGCCAACTGGTGCCGCCCGACGTCGTGGCGGCTAAGATCGTCAATCGACTGGTGCTTTCCGACGTCGAGCACGGCCGCACCTACAGCTACGCTGAGCTGTAGCCGGCGTTACTCAACCAGGGTTGCGAGTTCGGCTGGCGTTTCGAGCAGGCGCTCAGCGCCAGTGAGTTCGTCGCGCGTGCCGTAGCCCCACAGCACGCCGACCGCGTGGGCGCCATTCGCGTGCGCGGCGGCGATGTCGTGGTGCCGGTCGCCCACCATCACGCACGCTCCGGGGTCGAGCGATTCGCGCGCGAGCAGGTGCGCGAGCAGCTTGCGCTTGTCATCGAGCAGCCCGGCAAGATCCGGCCCATAGACGCGCTCGACGTAGCTGTCAAACCCGAAGTGCGCGACGATGCGCGTCGCGAACACCTCGGGCTTCGACGTGCAGACGAACAGCCGCGCGCGAGTCCCGGCGAGCGCTTGCAGCGCCGCTGTTACGCCGGGATAGACTTCATTTTCCCGCCATCCCAGCGTCGCGTAACGCTCGCGGTAGGCATCGATCGCGGCCTCAATACGCTCGGCGTCCGGCGCTTCGAGCAGACGCGCGAACGATTCGCGCAGCGGCGGCCCGACGCAACGCTTGAGTTCGGGGTCGCCCGGATCGGGCGATCCGAGCCGCGCCAGCGCGTAACGGACGCTGTTGGCGATGCCCGCGAAATTGTTCGAAAGCGTGCCGTCGAGGTCGAGCAGCACGACCGGCCGCTGCGCGCTCATTTCCTGCCGCGGATCAGCCGGACCCGAAAGTCGAGCGGCGTGCCCTGCGGCCCGGCTTCCCACATCAGGCAATACTCCTGGGCCAGGTTCGGCCTGAAATCGCCACTATCGCTGGTCACCCGCTCGCGCGACAGCGGCATGACCAGCACGAGGCCCTCGTGGTAGTGGATGTTGAAATTGAGCGGCGCCTGGGCGTCGAAGGAATACTCCAGGCGGTCACCCGGAACCAGCTTCACGCACTCCTCGTGGATCTGGTAGGGCGGCAGCGGGTGGGCCCGGACCTCGCGCAGCTTGCCGGGCACGAGCGCGGGCTGCGCGGCGCAGGCCATCAGCGGCAGCAACAGCAACAGCAGGACGATCGAAGTCGTGCGTCGAGTGATTCCAGGCGTCATCGCTCGTCCCGCAGGCGGGCGAGCACTGCCCGGCGTGCTTTCGGCCAATCTTCGGCGAGCATCGCGAAGCGAACGTGATCGCGCCAGCGCTTCCCGATCCTGACGTAGCGGCGCGAGTAGCCCTCGCGCGCGAAGCCGACGCGAACCACCAGCGCGATCGATCGCTTATTGCCGGGCTGCACGTTGACCTCGACCCTGTGCAGCGCAAGCTCGCCGAAGGCCGCGTCGAGTGCCAGCACCATCGCCTCGGTCATGTAGCCCCGGCCCGTATGCGGGGCAAGCGCGTAGTAGCCGAGGTAGGCGCTTTCGAACGCGCCGCGCACAATTTCCGAAAGGTTGAACACGCCCAGCAGCGCGTTGTCCTCGGCGCGGGTCGCGACAAATCCCGCCTGCCGGACATCGCGCCGCGCCGCGGAGAACCGGGCCAGATAGGCCTTGAAGGCAGCAGCGGTTGTCGGTGCGCTGACCCAGCGACCGTGAAGCCGTCGGCTGGCCAGCACGGCTGCGATGAATGCGTCCGCGTCGCGCGCCGCCGGGCGTCGAAGACGGACTCGAAGTGGCACAGCTGTTCTCGGAGTCGCTCGCGTTACCATAGCGTGGATTCTACCAATCGCGAGTTCCCCTGATGTCGTCGTGGGTGGAGGGCCGGGTCGCCTTCGTGCGGCGCTGGGCCGACAACCTGTTGTCGCTGGGCGTCGAAGCGCCCGAGGTCAGCTTCGTTGCGGGCCAGTTCGCGCGGATCGCGCTACCCTCGCCGCCCGGCAGCAAGGAGCCGATGCTCGGGCGCCCGTACTCGTTCGTGAACCCCCCACAGCGCGCGCCCCACGAATTCTATTTTTCGGTCGTTCCAGAAGGCCCGCTCTCACCTCGACTCGCCGCGCTGCTGCCCGGCGATCCGATCTGGCTGCTGCCGCGCGCCAACGGCTTCTTCACCATCGACGAGCTGCCTTCAGCCGAGGTGCTCTGGTGCTTTGCGACCGGTACCGGACTCGGTCCGTTCCTGTCCATGCTGCGTACCGACCTGCCCTGGGAGAAGTTCGCGCGGGTGGTCCTCGTGCACGCGGTAAGATTTTCGCGCGAGCTTGCCTATACCGACGAGATCAACGAAATCGGGCGCGCGCATCCGGGCGCGTTCACGTTCATCCCGATCGTCTCGCGCGAGGATCACCCGGGCGCGCTGCGCGGCCGCATTCCGGCGCTGATCGACGACGGGCGCCTCGAAGCGCGGGCCGGCGTGCCGTTGAGTCCGGAACACGCGCACGCGATGATGTGCGGCAATCCGCGCATGGTCGACGACACCCAGGACGCGCTGAAGCGGCGGGGGATGCGGCGGCACCGGCGGAAGGAGCCGGGGCATTTCACCATCGAAGCCTATTGGTGAGTTATCCGGCGCCGCGAGTAGCGGTGCTCGCTGTCGGGTGCTGAGCGGCGCCGGATAACTGCCCGCGTTGGAGCGGTCGCTGGCGCGCCGCTCAACGCGGGCGAGGGTGGGGTCGGTGCGTGGCAAGTCGGACGCCCGAGGCGACTCTTGATCGAATTGCATCCCATGCACCATGTCAGGCGGCCAAGTCTCCCCGACGCGGCGTCGTTAGGCGCCCGAATTGGCGTCAAGTGCCATCACGGCTGGTTCGTCGCCATAAGGCGACCGTTGCACAATTCTTGCCAATCGTGAATTATCAACGCCACCTGCAAATTAGGTACTCGGGCGAGGCACTCTTCTGAATGCGCTAGGGCGAATACAGTTTTCGTCGACCTTGGTACTGGCGATGACATTGATGTATGCCGTTACTTCGCCGGCGCTACCACCGTATACGGGATTCGGGTTGTATGTCTTGCCGTACGATCCTGCGTCCACGGAAATCATTGAGCTAGGCGTTGGCGTAACTCCCGTATCGCCACGTCGCGACTATCTGGAAGGTCGTACCGCCGTAATTCGTATGGAACGGGTTTCGGACACCTTCACGATTATTGTTCTTCTCACCAGGTACCCGGAGCAATTTGCGGGCTGGACGCAAGGCACTGTACTGTTCGTCGGACCGCTTCCTGCGGGGCAATACGTCGTCCAGACCACGATCTATTTAGACTCGTTGCAGACGGAATGGCACCCCGACCCGACATGTGAACCGCTCACCTACCCCCAGGAACACGTAATCGAAGTCTCTGAGTTGCCGCCGGATTTTCCCAAGGCGCCGGTGATCGAGTTCTACAACGCTCAACTTGACCACTACTTCATCACTCAAAGCGAATCCGAGATCGCGGCACTCGACCGGGGCATCTATCGAGGTTGGCCTAGAACCGGGCATGCCTTTCTCGGTTACAAGAGCAGAAATCCAACCGGCCCGGGCGTGACTGGTAGTCACGGGTACCACGTCTGCCGCCTTTACGGTCTACCGAGCGCTGGGCTCGATACTCACTTCCATTCGATCGACCAATTGGAGTGCGGATGGGTGCTGTCCCGGTATCCGGGCAAGTGGGTATTGGAAGACAGCGCAGCCTTCGAAATGCCGCGATTCAATAAAGCCACGGGGGATTGTCCACCGAACACGATCCCCGTCTATCGCGCGTGGAACGGTCGGTTCGACAGCAATCATCGGTATACAACCGACCGCACTACACGTGACGCAATGGTCGCCAGCGGCTACATCGCCGAAGGTTACGGACCGGATGCCGTAGTCATGTGCGCGCCCGAACGCTAGATGGTCCGGGCGTTGGCGGGTTCGATTGGCGGTAGAAGTCCAGCCGGCCACCGCAAACGTTCATCGGGGTATCATTCCGCCATGGGCAAGACCCTGATTGCAGTCGACCCTCAGATCCAGGGTGGAGTACCTGTCTTTGCTGGCACGCGCGTGCCGGTGAAGAATCTCTTCGACTATCTCGAAGCTGGTGAACCTCTCGATCAGTTTCTCGATGACTTTCCCAGTGTCGCGCGGGACGTCGCCGTTGCCGTTCTGGAGCAGGCGCGCGAGGCGGTAACGCCACATGCGCATCCTGCTTGACGAGTCGCTTCCTCGCCGGCTACGCCATGCATTCGCCGGTCACGAGGTTGTCACCGTTGTCGAGGCGGGATGGTCCGGTGTAACGAGTGGCGAGTTGCTTCAGCTAGCCGCACCACGATTTGATTTGTTCGTAACGGTCGATCAGAATCTTCAGTATCAGCAGAATCTGAGCGCGCTGCCGCTAGCCGTTGCGGTATTGGTCGCCCGCGACAACCAGCTCGAATCGTTACGCCTGCCGGCTGCGGAGCTGCTGTCACGGTTGGATAATCTTCCCGTTCGCAGCTTTCTGAGATGCGGTGGCTGACCCTGCGCGGATCTGGATGCCGGCGTCGAGTCGAACTGGGAGCCGTTGGAATGACCCGGAGAGCAATGCAATGAGGAAGGTCGTCTGGGGCGTCATTAGCACGGCGAGAATCGGGTTGCAACGAGCGCTGCCCGGCATGAAAAAGAGCCCGTGGTGCGACCTTCGCGCAATTGCGTCGCGCAGCGAGGAGTCTGCGCGCAAGGCAGCGGATGCGCTGGGCATTCCCAAGGCGTACGGCTCCTACGAGGCGCTGCTGGCGGATCCTGAGATCGAGGCGATCTACAACCCGCTGCCCAACCATCTGCACGTGCCGATGACGCTACAAGCCGCGGCGGCGGGCAAGCACGTGCTCTGCGAGAAGCCGATCGCGCTGACGGCGCAGGAAGCGACGCAACTCCGGGCCGCGCGCAAGGACGTGCTGATCGCCGAAGCGTTCATGGTGCGCTTCCATCCGCAGTGGCTTCGCGCCCGCGAGCTGGTCCGCGAGGGGCGTATCGGCGACCTGCGTGCGGTGCAGATGTTCTTCGCCTACATGAACCTGGATCCGGCGAACGTGCGCAACATCGCCGAGATCGGGGGTGGGGGCCTTTACGACATCGGCTGTTACGCGATCGTCGCCGGGCGCTTTTTTTTCGGGGCGGAGCCGGTGCGGGCGGTCTCGCTGATCGACCGCGATCCAGCGTTTCGAACCGACCGGCTCACCAGCGCGCTGGTCGATTTCGGCGGCGGGCGCCGGCTCGATTTCACGGTGTCGACGCAAGTTGCGCCGCACCAGCGCATCCAGCTGTGCGGCACTAAGGGCCGGATCGAGCTGCACATTCCCGTCAATGCGCCTCAAGGCGCGACGACGCGGCTGTCGATCGACGACTGCTCGTCGCTGGAGGGGACCGGCATCCGCACCGAGACGCTCCCCGAAAGCGATCAGTACATGCTGCAGGGGGAGGTGTTTTCGCGCGCGGTTCGTGGCGAGATCAAGCTTCCCTACGGAATCGAGGACGCCATCGCCAACATGCGCGTGATCGACGCGCTGTTTCGTTCGGAGAAGAGTGGGGCGTTCGAGGCGGTTGGACGCGACTAGCGGAGCGCCGGACGGCGGGCGTCATCGAGAAGAAAAGCAGATCCCACGCTTCGCTCTGGATGACACCCATATGGAGATCCCCGGCAGGCTCGGGATGACACCCGCCGGACAAGCGGTGCTAATCGTCGAGCGTGCGCGAAACAATCTCCGCAACATCCGGCGATAGCGTCGGCTCTTTGGCTATGCGTTCCAACGCGGACTTCATCGCGACGCGGCGTGGCTCGGGAAAGCGTTTCCAGAGGTTGAACGCGCCGGCGATCGACGAGGCGATCTGTGGGTTCGAGGGATCGAGCGCCAGCACCCGGTCCGCGACGAACGCGTAGCCGCCGCCGTCGGCGGCGTTGAAGCGGGCGAAATTGCGGAGCGCGAAGCCGCCCACCAGCGATCGCACCCGATTGGGATTGCGCACGTTGAAGCGGGGGTGCGCGAGCAGCGTCTTCACGCGTCCCAGCGCGCCTTCGCGCTGCGACGTCGCTTCGAGCGCGAACCATTTGTCGAGCACCAGCGGCTCGTCACGCCAGCGCGCTTCGAAGCGCGCGTACAGGTCGTGGCGCTCGGGTGCGTCGCTGTCCCGTAGTGCTGCGAGTGCCGCAATAGCGTCGGTCATGTTGTCGGCGGCGTCGTACTGGGCGATGGCGAGCGCGCGTGACGGCGCATCGTCCAGTGTGCCGAGGTAACGCAGCGCGACGTTGCGGAGCCTGCGCGTGCCGATCTGCGGGGATGCCGGCGCATAGGCGAGCTCCGGCCGATGCCGCGCAACCAGCCCCTCGAAGGCGGGACGAAGCTTTGCCGCCAGCGCCTGCATCAGGAACTCGCGCGCCGCGACGATCCCGTCGACATCGAGCGTGGCTTCCATCGCCGCGACATACGCGAGGTCGGGGGGTGTCAGCGTCGCCGCGATCAATGCCGGATCGCTGTGCGCGTCGGCGAGCAAGTGGGCGACCACATGCTCCAGCGCCACCGGCAGCACCAGCGGCTTGTCAACGCGCTTTTCGCGCGCCAGCCACAGCAGCGCGGTGACGAAGGTGCGCTGCGCCGCATCCCAGCGGTTCACCGGGTCGGCGTCGTGCGCGGCGAGGAACGCGAGCTCCCGGTCGGTATAGGGGAAGTCGAGTCGCACCGGCGCGGAGAAACCGCGCAGCAGCGACGGCACCGGCGGCGCATCCACGCCGACGAAGCGGAATTGCTGGCGCGCCTCGCGCACGTCGAGGACGCGCGTCTCGACTGTGCCGACGTCGGTTTCGAGCAGCAGCGGCAGGTCGCGTCCGTCGGGACCGACCAGACCGATCGCCAGCGGGATGTGATACGGCTGGTTGGTGCGCGGGCCGTGCGAACCTGGCGTCTCCTGCGCGACGTCGAGCGTATAGGTCTTGGCGTCGGCGTCGTAGCGCCCGGCGACGCGGACCACCGGGGTTCCCGCCTGGCTGTACCAGCGCCTGAACTGCGTGAGGTCGACGCCGGACGCATCCTGCATCGACTGCGCGAAGTCGTCGCAGGTGACCGCCTGGCCGTCGTGGCGCTCGAAATACAGGTCCATGCCGCGGCGGAACGCCTCGGCGCCCAGCAGCGTGTGCTGCATGCGGATGACCTCGGCGCCCTTCTCGTAGACGGTCGCGGTGTAGAAGTTGTTGATCTCCTGGTATTCGTCGGGCCGCACCGGATGCGCCATCGGTCCCGCGTCCTCGGCGAACTGGTCGCGCCGCAGATACTCGACCGCCGCGATGCGCTCGATCGCGCGCGAGCCCCGGTCGCTCGAGAACTCCTGGTCGCGGAACACGGTGAGGCCTTCCTTCAGCGACAACTGGAACCAGTCGCGGCAGGTCACGCGGTTGCCGGTCCAGTTGTGAAAGTACTCGTGGCCCACGACGCCTTCGATCGCCTGGTAGTCGTCGTCGGTCGCGGTGGCGGGATCGGCGAGGACCAGGCGGCTGTTGAAGATGTTGAGGCCCTTGTTCTCCATCGCGCCCATGTTGAAATCGTCGGCGCAGAAGATCATGAACCGGTCGAGGTCGTACTCGCGTCCGTAACGCTCCTCGTCCCAGCGCATCGACGCCTTGAGGGAGGCCATCGCGTGCTGGCAGCGCGCGACGTTCTTGGGCGTCGAGTAGATCGAAAGCAAGACGTTGCGCCCGCTCATCGTGGTGAAGCTGTCGTCGAGCGAGGCGAGGTCGCCGGCGACCAGCGCGAACAAGTACGAAGGCTTCGGGAACGGGTCGTGCCAAACCGTGTAGTGGCGGCCCTCGTCGAGTTCGCCCGCGGCGACCAGGTTGCCGTTCGACAGCAGCACGGGGTAATGCGCGCGCTCGGCGCGGATCGTCACCGTGTAGGCGGCGAGCACGTCTGGGCGGTCGGGGAAGTAGGTGATGCGACGGAAGCCCTCCGGCTCGCACTGCGTGCAGAACACCCCTGACGAGAGGTACAGACCCTCGAGCGCGACGTTGGCAGCCGGCGCGATCTGCGAGCGGATCGTCAGCGTGCCTTTGGCCGGGGGGTCCGCGATCGTGAGGCGGCCCGGCGACAGCAGGGCGCGCGGGGAACCGATCGGGGAGCCGTCGAGTTCCAGTTCGATTTCGCTTTGCTGCTCGCCGTCGAGCACCAGCGGCGCCACGCGATCGACGCGGACGGCGGCGGGATTGCGGCGGAATGCGAGCGTCGCAGTGACGCGCGTCGCCTCGGGATGAAGATCGAATTCGAGCGCCAGACGGTCGACGAGGAAGGCCGGGGGCCGGTAGTCCTGGCGTCGCTTGACGCTCGCGCGGCTGTCACGGGGCAGCATCGATCGTTGGTCCTATTTCACTTCGACGAGCTCGACGTCGAAGATCAGCGTCGCGTTGGGTGGAATCACGCCGCCTGCGCCGCGCTCGCCGTAGCCGAGCTGCGGGGGAATGATCAACTGCCGCTGGCCGCCGACTCGCATGCCCACCACGCCCTCGTCCCAGCCCCGGATCACCTTGCCGGCGCCGAGGAAGAAGCCGAACGGCACCATACGGTCGCGGGAGCTGTCGAATTTAGTGCCCTTGCCCCCCGGCGCGGCCGGGTCATAAAGCCACCCGGTGTAGTGCACTAAGATCGGCTTTCCGCTGACTGCTTCGGCGCCAACGCCCTGTTTTGTATCTATTTTCTTGAGTTCCTGCACAGTGGCATCCAATTTGCTCAAGTTGGGGAATACGGAGGTTCCCGTAGCGGTGGTGTTGCCCTGTGGACTCGCCGGCGCGGCAACTGACAAGGCCGCGACCGCGACGAGTGTGGCGTACAGACGCACTCCGGGGCGGCCGCACGACGGTGAAGGATTCGGTGGCATGGGGACGGTTTCGAAAATCCGGTGGAAGTTCGCGCGATCGCGTCGGGCGATGGGAAGCGCGCATTCTAGCGGAGCCTTGCGCGGGGTTTTGCACGCGCCGACGAATTGCTCTATAACGGCAGACCAACGTGTTTGCATTTTCCGCGGGATGCCGTGGCGGATGTTGAACGGCTGCCCGCCGCTCCTGACCTGAAACTCGATGTTCGGTTTCCTAACCTCCAGCAGCAAGGACATTGCCGATCCGCTGGCCAGCGCGCGCTCCACGTCCGTCTGGCTGAAGCAGCTCCCTGCGCTCGATGTGCTCGGCCGCCAGCAGCACGTCATGCGCGCGTTCGAGGCGATGCGGCAGTCACGCAAGCCGATCGATCCGGCCCGCGCTCACGGCGTCGAGTTCCTCGATTCCGCGCTCGGTGCCGACCGCAGGCAGCTGATCAAGCAATACGTCGAGAATTACGAGACCGGGGGTAAGCTCGCCGAGCGCCTGTGGCAGGCGGTCTACGAACTCAGCCAGGGCTTCGTCTCCGCGTACCAGACCGCGCTCGAGGAGGCGGTCGCGCAGGATGCCAATCCGCGCTGGAAGCCGATGGTGCCGCTGCTGTTCGCGCGGCTGCTCCACTACTACGGCACCGACGCCAAGCTCCGCGTGTTCCGGTTCGAGCGCTGGATACCGGCCAAGTGGATCGAGCTGCACCGAACCTACCTTCGCGCGACCGAGCTTGGCGTGGACCGCAGTGCGGTGGCGCTTGCGAGCGCGGGACCCAACGCGTCGGCCTGGACCCCGGAGCAGGAGTACCTCAACGTCCTGCTAATCCATCAGCTCAACACCGGAAACCTGAATCCCCCGCAGCTCGACTGGGCGTGCTCGCAGCTTCGCGCGTGGAGCCGCAAGCTCGCGCTCGATGCAAGCCCTCGGTCGCCCGAGGGATTCTTCGTCGACCTCGCGGGGCGCAATGGCCTGGTGCGCCGGACCGGCAACGACGCCGGGTCGGTGCTGCGCTATGTCGATACGACGCCGCTGGCCGAGCAGCTGGAGCGCGCGGTGGCGGCGCTGCGAAACTCCGAGGCGACCGACCTCGGGCCGGCTGCGCCGATCAACCAGCAGCGCGTCGCGGTGCTCGAGAAGTTGCGGCCTGCGATAGCGCCGAACGTCAACGCCGACCTGCGCAAGGACCCGCGCATCGCCTGCCGTGTCAACGCGAAGGTCCGCATCGGGCTCGCGCGGATTTCGCGCGAACTCGCGTCGAGGGAGTCCGGCGATCCGGCCGCCGAGAGCGCGGGTTCGGGCGAGCAGATCGAGGTCTACGCGGTCTCCGACGGGCCGCGTGTGCGCCGCCGCGTGCCCGACGAACACGACTCGCTGGCCGCGAGCCTGTCTTCGTTTTCGGATCCGATGTGGCAGGTCAAGGATCGCAGCGTCGCGGGCCTTCGCATCGCCGCGTCCGGCGGCATCGGCCAGGCGCTGGCGCTGGGTGCGCTGGTCGCGGTCAAGCAGTCGGATCTCGCCGACTGGGTGCTGGGCGTAGTGCGGCGGCTGAACAAGGTGTCCACCGAGGACGCGGAGGCCGGGGTCTCGATCATCGGCGAACGCGTCGTCCCGGTCGTGCTGCACGCGCGGCGCGACCTGAAAGAAGCCCACAGCTTCGTCGTGAACGGCATCGACGTGTCAACGATCGGGGCAAGGTTCGACGGGCTGTACCTGCCGCCGCCGTCGCGCCCGGACAAGCCGCTGTCGGTCAAGACGCTGATCGTGCCGACCTCCGAGTATTCGGAAGGGCGCCAGTTCATCCTCACCACCGGCCGCTCGGTGTACACGGTGGCGCTGCGCCAGTTAGTCGAGCAGCGGTCGGAGTGGTCCTGGGCCGCGATCCAGATCGTCGACAAGAAGCCGCGGATGTGACAATCCGATGCAAAAGGCGTCCGGACGTTTGCTGGCTGACGGGATGACCTCGCTGCGCCTTTTGCGTCGGGATGGGATTCAGGCGGTCGCCTAGGAGCGGTCCGTCGGCGCCCGCCGGCAACAGCACCCAACAACGCGCATCATGCGCGGCGCTGTGCGCGTCCGGTCGTCAGTCGACTGGCCGGAATTTCAGGGTAAGCGTGCGCTGGAAAAGATCCGCGCGCTCGGGCCGCGGCAGCGGTGAACTCTTGAGGATCGCCCGCTGCACGGCTTCGTCGTAGGCGCGCACGCCGCTCGACTTGCGAAGCTGCGCCTCGAGGATCTCGCCGGTCGGAAGCTGCACGACCTCGAAGATCGCCTCCGGATTGCCCGGCAGGTCGGGCGGCACGATCACGTTGCCCCGCACCTTGGACTGAATGCGGCGGATCCAGTCGCCCTCGGCGCGGGCGCGCGCGACGTTCTCCGCCTGCAACTTCGCCTGCGCATCAGCGGTTGCACGCGCCCGCGCTTCGGCTTCAGCGCGCGACTTGGCCTCGCGCTCGGCCTGCTCGCGCAGCGCTTCGGTCGCGCGCTGCTGGCGCTCCCGCGCTTCGCCGGCCTGCTTGTCGTCCGCCTTCTTTTTCTCCTCGGCCTCGCGTTTCTTCTTCTCGCTGTCGATCCTGGTTTTCTCGATCTGCTCGCGCCGCTTGCGCTCCTCGTCCTGTTTCGCCTGGAGCGCGATCTCGGCAGCGCGCGAATCGGGCTCGACTTTCGGCGGCAAGGGCTTCGATGGTTCGGGCTTCGGCGGCTCGGGCTTGGGCGGCTCCGGTTTCGGTGGCTCGGGCTTGGGCGGCTCGGGCTTCGACACCGGCGTGGTGGACGGGGGGGCGTACAACTCGGCAGACACCGCCGGTGCGGGCGGATTTCGCCAGGTGACCGAGAACACCAGGACGCCGACGAACGCGAGGTTGACCGCGACCGCGAGTGCGAGCGCGATCCACTTGCCCTTTACCCACCGTCGCGGCTGGTGCGGGCGGTCACGATCTCTCGCCATGGGCACGCGGTCAGGGCGAGGGCGGCCGCGCCAGCAAGCCCACGCGTTTCAGCCCGTTGCGCTGCAGCAGGTCGAGCACGCCGAGCACGTCCTCGTAGCGCGCGCTGCGGTCCGCGGCGATGACCACGGGCTGGTCGGGACGCGCAGCCTGCGCTTTTCGCAAGGTGGCGACCAATTCGTCGCGCGACATCCTAATCGCCGGCGCGCCGCTCGCGAGATTGCGAATCCAGAGCGATTGGTCGGTTCTCAGCGTCACTTCCAGCGGCTGCACCGGTACCGACAGCTTGCTCCCCACCGAGGGCAGCTCGACCTGACCGGGATTGATCAGGGGTGCGGTGACCATGAAGATCACCAGCAGGACCAGCATGACGTCGATGTACGGGACGACGTTCATCTGGTTGATGGCTTTGCGGCTGCGGCGCATGGCGTGTCAGATGTCAGATCTCAGGAGCGTTCGTGTCTCTTGGGCGGCGCATTCAGCGCCGGGTGCTATCCGTGCTCATTGAAAAGTGCCATCCGCCAGCGATGTGTGGCCACTGGAATCGCAGGCACCACGGACATCTGACATCTGACTCCTGAATCACGCCTGTCTTTGCAGGATATTCGAGAATTCCTCGATGAACGTCTCGTAGCGGGTCGCGAGCCGGTCGACGTCGTGGGTATAGCGGTTGTAAGCAACGACCGCCGGAATCGCGGCAAACAGGCCGATCGCGGTCGCGATCAGCGCCTCGGCGATTCCGGGCGCCACCTGCGCGAGCGTCGCCTGGCCGACGCTCGCGAGCCCCCGGAACGAGTTCATGATTCCCCAGACGGTGCCGAACAGGCCGATATAGGGCGACACGGACCCGACCGTTGCGAGTCCCGACAGGTGCGCGTCGAGCGTGTCGATTTCGCGCTGGTAGGCGGCGCGCATCGCGCGGCGCGCGGAATCGAGCGTCACCACCGACGTGCTGCCCTGCTTGCGGTGCTTCGCGTACTCGCGGAATCCCGCCGTGAAAATGTGCTCGAGCCCGGCACCACTGCGCGACTGGGCGACCCGCTGGTACAGCTCGGCCAGGTCTCCGCCCTTCCAGAACTCGTCTTCGAACGCGCCCGTGTCGCGCTCGGCGCGGCGGATCTGGAAGCGCTTGAGGAAGATCTGCCACCAGCTCCACAGCGAAAGGAAGGCGAGCAGCGCCATCACCGCCTGCACGATGACGGAGGCCTGCAGCACCAGCTGGACGAACGAGAGATCGGTGTGAACGTTCACAAGGGTCGGGAGAGGCTTTCGCGATGCGAGTCGAGTGGAATCGGGATGCGCGCCGGTTTGAACTGCACGCGATCGACGCAGGCGAGTACAACCCGCGCCGCGACCAGGAGGGAGCCGCCGCGCCGCACTTCCTGCCGCAGGTCGAGGCTCGCGCGGCGAAGCGCGTCGACGCTCACCGACACGTCCAGCGCATCGAACAGCCGCGCGGGTGCATGGTAGTCGATCTCGAGCCTGTGCACGACGAATACGATGCCGTGGTTGCGCTCGACTTCAGGCAGCGGATGTCCGATCGAGTCCAGCCACTCGGTGCGAGCGCGCTCGAGGAAGCGGAGGTAGTTGGCGTAGTAGACGACGCCCGCCGCGTCGGTGTCCTCGTAGTAGACCCGGACCGGGAACGAAAAGGGTTGCGCCGCCAACGGACTATTCGCCGGGGAAAAGGTCGGCAGCCGCGCCGGGCACTGGCGGTGCCAGCCCGAAGTGCCGGTAGGCGGACGCCGTGGCCACGCGCCCACGCGCGGTACGCTGCAGAAGGCCCTGCTGGATGAGGTACGGTTCGACCACGTCCTCGATCGTATCGCGCTCCTCGCCGATCGCCGCTGCCAGGCTGTCGATGCCGACCGGTCCGCCACCGAAGCTGGCCAGCACGACGTTCAGCAGCTTTCGGTCCATGGTGTCGAGCCCCGAGCCATCCACATCCAGCATTGCCAGCGCCGCATCGGCGACACTGCGTGTGATCTCGCCGTCCGCGCGCACCTCGGCGTAATCCCGCACCCGTCTCAACAACCGGTTGGCGATGCGCGGTGTTCCGCGTGCGCGGCGCGCGATTTCCAGCGCACCGGACTCGTCGATACCGATCTTGAGCAGCGAGGCCGAGCGCGTGACGATGCGCTTCAGCTCGTCCGCGCTGTAGAACTCCAGCCGGGCGACGATGCCGAAGCGGTCGCGCAGCGGATTGGTCAGCATGCCGGCGCGGGTGGTCGCGCCGATCAGCGTGAACGGCGGCAGATCGAGCTTCACGCTTCTCGCCGACGGGCCTTCGCCGATCATGATGTCGATCTGGAAGTCCTCGAGCGCGGGGTAGAGGATTTCCTCGACGATCGGCGAGAGCCGATGGATCTCGTCGATGAACAGGACGTCGCGGGGCTCGAGATTGGTAAGCAGCGCGGCCAGATCGCCCGGGCGCTCGAGCACCGGGCCCGAGGTATGCCTGAGGTTGACGCCGAGTTCGTGAGCGATGATGTGCGAGAGCGTGGTCTTGCCGAGTCCCGGCGGACCGAACAGCAGCACGTGGTCGAGCGCCTCGCCGCGCCGTGCAGCGGCCTCGATGAAAATGCCGAACTGGTGGCGGATCTTCTCCTGCCCGACGTACTCGGCGAGCCCGCGTGGCCGCAGCGCGCGCTCGAAGACCTCTTCCTGCCGGCCTTCGACCTTGCCCGCAACCACGCGAGACAGCGTGTCGTTCTCGATCACCATGCGCTAACCGGCCGATGCAAAAGGCGTCCGGGAGTTCGGTGCGTGACGGGATGGCTTCATTGCGCCTTTGGCATCGGGATTGGGTTCAGGCGGGCGCCTAGGGGCGGCGCGCATTGGCCACTTCGGGCGCCCGCCGGCAACCGCACCAAACAACGCGCATTATGCGCGGCCCCGTGCATCTCGATCCGTCTTGCATCACGCTGCTAGGCCTTCGCGAGGAGCTTCAGCGCCTGCTTGATGCCATCCGCAACCGCGACGCCGTCCGGGAGTCCCTTCACGGCGCCCAACGCTTCCTTTTCGTTGTAGCCGAGCGCGAACAGCGCGTTCAGGATGTCGGCGGAAGCCGGTGGCGCCCGGTTGACACCGATGGCGCCTACCAGATTCGCGCCCAGCTTGTCCTTCAGTTCGAGCAGGATGCGCTCGGCGGTCTTCTTGCCGATGCCTGGAACCCGGGTCAACCGTCCGGATTCCTGCATGGTGATCGCCTGCGCCAGTTCGGCGACCGAAAGCCCCGACAGCACCGAGAGCGCGATCCGCGCACCAATGCCGTTGACACGCGTCAGCTGCCGGAATGCGTGGCGCTCGTTCTCGGTGCCGAAGCCGTACAGCAGGTGTGCATCCTCGCGCACCACCAGCTGGGTGTAGAGCGTGATTCGCTCGCCGGCGACGGGCAGGCCGTAGAACGTGCTCATCGGCACGTCGACTTCGTACGCGACACCCTGCACGTCGAGCAAGATCTGCGGCGGGTTCTTTTCGAGCAGGATGCCGGAAAGGCGGCCGATCATGCAGAAATCAGGAGTCAGTTGTCAGATGACAGAGGCTGCAGTGGCAAGTCACTGGCCGTGGGCGCTAGCGGTCGCGCGCGGAGTTCGTCATCAAAGGGTAGCCCGCCATCGATCAATTATCGCATCGAAACGACAACTGCCGGCGGCGGCGTCAGCGCAGGCGCCCCGCGCGAATGCGATAGCCGCCGCCGAGCGCACCGACACCCGAAACCGAATGAGCGTGACAGATCGCCGCCGCGAGCGCGTCGGCGGCGTCCGCCTGCGGTATACCCGGCAACACGAGCAGGCGCATCACCATGCCCTGAACCTGGGTCTTCGGGGCGCGGCCGCCTCCGACCACTGCCTGCTTCACCTGTCCCGCGGTGTATTCCGCCACCGGCAATCCGGCGAGGACCGCGGCGGCGATCGCTGCCCCGCGCGCCTGGCCGAGCAGCAGCGTGGAATTGGGATTGACGTTGACGAAGACCTTTTCGACCGCGACCTCGGTGGGGCGCATTTCCGCGATCAGATGGGCGAGGTCGCGTGCAATGACGCCGAGGCGTGTCGGAAGCGTACCAACGCCGGTGCGAATGCAGCCGCTGGCCAGGTAGGCGAGGCGGGCGCCGCGCACTTCGACCAGCCCGTATCCGGTGACGCGCAGGCCCGGATCGATACCCAGGATCCGTCGCACCGGGTGGGCGGCGCCTGGCAAGGCTATTCGATCACGACGACGGTTCCGCTGGCACAGACCATCAGCATCGAGCCAGCGCTACCGAGCGTCTCGTAGTCGAGGTCGACGCCCACGACGGCGTTGCCGCCCATTCGTTCGGCGGCTTCGCGCAGCTCGGTGAGCGCGGTCTCGCGGGCATTCTGCAGCACGTTTTCGTAGGCGCCGGCGCGCCCGCCGACGATGTCGCGAACGCTCGCGAAAAGGTCGCGCACGATGTTCGCGCCGACGATGGCTTCGCCGCTCGCAATGCCGAGGTAGCGGACGATCTGCCGTCCTTCCAGTGTGGGTGTGGTGCTGACTATCATCCTTCCTCAGCCTTCGATCACCGCGGTCGTGTAAACCTCCTGCACGTCGTCGATCGACTCGATCGCGTCGAGCAGTTTCTGCATCCGCTGCGCATCCTCGCCCTTGAACTCGACTTCGGCGGCGGGCTTCATGGTCACTTCGGCGAACTCGGGCTTGAGCCCGGCCTTGGCGAGCGCGGCCTTGACCGCAATGAAATCGTAGGGCCCGGTCACCACTTCGAGGCTTCCGTCCTCATGGGTGATGACGTCGTCGGCGCCGGCGTCGATCGCCGCTTCCATCACCTTGTTCTCACTGGTCCCGGGCGCGAACAGGATCTGGCCGCAGTGCTTGAACAGGAAGGCCACCGAGCCATCGGTGCCGAGGTTGCCGCCGTACTTGGCAAACGCGTGGCGGACGTCGGCGACGGTGCGCGTACGGTTGTCAGTCATGCAGTCGACGATCACCGCCGCGCCGTTGATTCCGTAGCCCTCGTAGCGGATTTCCTCGTAGGTCGCCCCCTCGAGCGCGCCCGCGCCGCGCTTGGCCGCGCGCTCGATGGTGTCCTTCGGCATGTTGTTGTCGGTCGCCTTGTCGACGGCCAGGCGCAAGCGCGGATTCATGCCGGGATCGCCGCCGCCCAGCCGCGCGGCGACGGTGATTTCCTTGATCAGGCGGGTGAAAACCTTGCCCTTTTTCGAATCCGCAGCCGCCTTGCGGTGCTTGATGTTCGCCCATTTGCTGTGTCCAGCCATGCGATAATTTTACCGTCATGGCAGCGTCCCTCCTCATAGCGAAAAGTGGCAAGACCGAACTGTTCGTCCTGCCCGCGCTCGCCAATCGCCATGGCCTGATCACCGGCGCAACCGGCACCGGCAAGACCGTGACCTTGCAGGCCATCGCGCAGCAACTGTCGTCGATCGGCGTGCCGGTGTTCATGGCCGACGTCAAGGGCGATCTTTCGGGCCTGGCCAAAGCCGGCGGCGGCAACGCCAAGGTCGCCGAGCGCGCCAAGAGCCTGAAGCTGGAACTCTCCTATGCAGCCTGTCCGGTCGCGTTCTGGGACGTCTACGGCGAAAGCGGCCACCCGGTGCGCGCGACCATCTCCGACATGGGTCCGCTGCTCCTCGCGCGGCTGCTCGGCTTGAACGACACCCAGGAAGGCGTGCTCAACCTGGTGTTCAAGATCGCGGACGATTCGGGCATGCTGCTGCTCGACGCGAAAGACCTGCGCGCGATGCTGCAGTTCGTCGGCGACAACGCGCAGAAGTTCACCACCGAATACGGCAACGTCTCGGCCGCCTCGATCGGCGCCATCCAGCGCGGCGTGCTGGCGCTGGAGAGCCAGGGCGCCGACCGCTTCTTCGGCGAACCGATGCTCAACATCGCCGACCTGATGCAGGTGGAGGGCGGCAAGGGGGTGGTCAACATCCTCGCCGCCGACAAGCTCATGAATTCGCCCAAGCTCTACGCCACCTTCCTCTTGTGGATGCTGGCGGAGCTCTTCGAGCAGCTGCCCGAAGTCGGCGACCCGGACAAGCCGAAGCTCGTCTTCTTCTTCGACGAGGCCCACCTGCTGTTCAAGATCGCCGACGACAACGGGCTGCTGCTGCTCGACGCGAAGGACTTGCGCGCGATGCTGCAGCACATCGGCGACAACGCGGCGCAGTTCCAGACCGAGTACGGCAATATCTCCGCGGCTTCAGT
>JBKKAZ010000089.1:0-33197 GCA_046714435.1 Casimicrobiaceae bacterium | reverse complement strand
CGTGGTGCCATTGCCCGCGGAGGCGTAGTTGAGCTTGCCCGGCTGGGACTTCGCGAGCGCGAGGAACTCGGCCAGCGTATTTGCCTTGACGCCGGTGTTCACAACCAGCAAGTACGGCGTGATCGCAACCAGCGACACCGGCGCGAAATCGCGCACCGGGTCGTAGGGCAGCTTCGAGTACGCGGCGGGCGCGACCGCCAGCGTGCTCGTCGTACTGAGCAGCAGCGTGTAGCCATCCGCGGGACTCTTGGCGGCGTTGTCGGTGCCGATGGTACCGCCGGCGCCACTGCGGTTGTCCACGACGATCGACTGGCCGAGCCGCTCGGTGAGCTTTTGCGCAACCAGGCGGCCGATGATGTCGGTCGAGCCTCCGGCCGGGAACGGAACTACCAGCCGGATCGGCTTGGACGGATAGCGGTCCTGGGCGATGGCCGGCGTCGCCAGCAATGCTGCGGCGGCCGCGGCGGCCACTGCGGACTTGAGCAATGAAGTGTTCATGCAGACCTTCAGGTTTAGGGCTCGTTGGCGATCGAATGGCGAGGCACGCCGTGCGGCGGCCATTTCGCGTACTGGATCGAAAGTTCTCCGACCCCGTCGACATGGCCGACCAGCCGATCACCCGGCTGCACGGGGCCGACGCCGGCGGGCGTGCCGGTGAAGATCAGATCGCCCGGCAACAGCGTGACCAGCCGCGAAAGGTAGGCGATCTGCTCGGGGATCTTCCAGATCTGCTGCGAGATGTCCCCGGTCTGCTTCCTCGAGCCGTTGACATCGAGCCAGATCGCGCCACGTTCCGGATGTCCGATTGGGGCGACCGGCCTCAAGTCGGTGCACGGTGCGGACTCGTCGAACGCCTTGCCCATCTCCCAGGGTCGACCGAGCTTCTTCGCTTCGCCCTGCAGGTCGCGACGCGTCATGTCGAGCCCCACGGCGTAGCCCCAGACATGCTCGAGCGCGCGTTCGACGGCAACGTCTCGCGCCACCTTCCCGATGGCGACCACCAGTTCGATCTCGTGGTGGACTTCCTTGGTCGCGACCGGATAGCCGAGCGTGGCGCCGTTGTTCACGATCGACGCCGCCGGCTTCATGAAAAAAAACGGCGGCTCGCGATCCGGGTCGTGGCCCATTTCCCGCGCGTGCTCGGCGTAGTTGCGTCCGACGCAGTAGATGCGGCGGACCGGGAAGCGGGAGTCGCTGCCGGCGACCCCGAGCGAAGGTGGCGTTCCGAGGTCGATGGCGTAGCTGGTGGTGCGGGCGGAGTCGTTCATGGGGGTTGTCGAAGTGGCTGGGGGTCAACCGATTATCATACCTCTGATCGCGGCGGCAACGTGGCCTGTATCATCGTTCGACACGGGGTGACCGCCTTTGGATCGACTGGATTTCGCTTCCGCACTCGCACGCGATGCCGGCAAGCTGGCGCACACGCAGTTCGGCCGGTCGGCGAGTTCCCTGAAGGGCCAGCACGACATCCTCACCGCCATGGACGGCGAGGTCGAACGCTTCATCAGGGCGGCAATCGCCAAGCGCTATCCCGGCGATGCGATCATCGGCGAAGAGGAAGGTGGCGGCGCGGGCGACCGGGTCTGGATCATCGATCCGATCGACGGCACGGCCAACTACGCGCGCGGCATCCCCCACTACTGCGTGTCGATCGGCTATCTCGAGGGTCGCGTGCCGACGGTGGGCGTGCTTTACGACCCCAGCCACGACTGGCTGTACGCGGGGGCGAAAGGCGAAGGCGCGTGGCGCAACGGCGAGCGCCTCGCGGTGAGCGCCACGACCTCGATCGACGCGGCCACGGTCGAATGCGGCTGGTCGACGCGCCGCTCCACCGCGGACTATCTCGCGCTGGCCGGACGCGTGCTTGCCGCTGGTTGCGCGATCCGCCGGGCCGGCTCGGGGGCGCTGGGGCTCGCGGACGTGGCGGCCGGCCGGGTCGAGGGCTACTGCGAGCTGCACATCAACGCCTGGGACTGCGCCGCCGGCATCCTGCTGGTTCGCGAGGCCGGCGGGTTCACCAACGATTTCTTCGCCGGCGACGGGCTCACCGCCGGCAATCCCCTGCTGGCGACCAGCGCCGCGCTTTGCGCTAAGCTTGCCGGCGTAGTCGGCATCCCGATCACCGAACCGACAAGTTGACCCTGGAGGAAGACATGCGCGCATCCCATGGCATTCGCGGCGCCCTTTCGGCGTTCGCCTTCGCCGCGACTTTCGCAGTTCCGCTGACCGCCGCCGCCCAGGGCGAGCTGGTCCTCTACTGCACTGTGCAGGAGGAATGGTGCCGGCCGATGGTCGCCGCGTTCGAGAAATCGACCGGCATCAAGGTGCTGATGACGCGCAAGAGCTCCGGCGAGTTCTACGCGCAGATCAAGGCCGAGGCGGCCAATCCGAGGGGCGACGTCTGGTGGGGCGGCACGGGCGACCCGCATCTGCAGGCCGCCGAGGAAGGGCTGACCGAGCCCTACAAGTCGCCAAGGCTCGCCGAACTGCAGGACTGGGCGGTGCGGCAGGCGGAGTCGTCGAAGTTCCGTACCGTGGGCGTCTACGCCGGCGCGCTGGGCTACAGCTTCAACACCGACCAACTGAAAAAGAAGAACCTCGCCGAGCCGAAGTGCTGGGCGGATCTCACCAAGCCCGAGTTCAAGGACGAGGTGCAGGTCGCCAATCCGAACTCGTCGGGCACTTCGTACACGATGCTCGCGACGCTGGTGCAGCTGATGGGCGAGGACAAGGCTTTCGACTTCATGAGGGCGATGCACAAGAACGTCAACCAGTACACTAAGTCCGGCGCGGCGCCGGCGCGCGCCGCCGCGACTGGCGAGAGCCTGATCGGGATCACCTTCCAGCATGACGCGGTCGTGCAGGCCATCGGCGGGGCACCGGTGAAAATCGTGTCGCCATGCGAAGGCACCGGCTACGAAATCGGCAGCATGAGCATCATCAAGGGTGCGAAGAACATGGACAACGCCAAGAAGTGGTACGACTGGGCATTGTCTGTCGAAGCACAGGGCATCGGTGCCCAGAACAAGGTCTCCTACCAGGTGCCGTCGAACAAGAGCGCCCCAGTGCCGGCGCAAGCGCCCAAGCTCACCGAGGTGAAGCTGATCAACTACGACTTCACGAAATACGGGTCGTCGGCGGAGCGCACGCGCCTGCTGTCCAAGTGGGACAAGGAAATCTCCACGCTGCCGAAATGACGAGCCGCCAGGGATGGTCCAGGCATCGCCCGGACCCATCCCGACCTGGCGATGTCATCCAGAGCGAAGCGTGGGATCTGCTTCTTCCTTCGACCGCACGGCAACAGCAGATTCCTCGTCCCTCGGAATGACACAGAATTGTGGAGTGTCATCCAGAGCGAAGCGTGGGATCTGCTTCTTCCTTCGACCGCACGGCAACAGCAGATTCCTTGTCCCTCGGAATGACACGGGACGGGAAGTCCCTCGGAATGACACGGGGTAGATTGGCAGGTTACTGAGTGGCTACCGGCACGTCCGCGCTCGCGACGCCCGCCGCATTCGCACCCTTGTCGCGCGACCGGCTGACGGCGGCGATCGCCGCAGTCGCACTGGTGGGGCTGTTGGTCGTTCCCTGGGGTCCCACTGCGCCGTCGGCGCTTTCGCAGGCGCTCGCGGGATCCACTGCGCAGTGGCCGCTCATTGCCGGCACGCTGGCCACGCTGGCGTTCGCGTGGTGGGGTCGTGCCGGCGCGGCAGCCTGGGCCGCGGGGCTAGCGCTCGGTTACATGTTCGCGGCCGGCTTCGCGGCCGGGACCAGCGGTCCGGCGTTCGGCTTGGGTGCCGCGATAGTGGCGTTCGCGCTCACCGTGTGTCTCGCGCGCGCTCTGGCACATCGCGGCGCATTCGGCGGCGATGTGGCCGTCGCGACCATCGTCATCGTCATTGCGCTGCTGCTGGTCACGTTCATTTTCTACCCGGTCGGCAAGTCGCTGCTCGCGTCGGTCGTGGATGCTCGTGGCCAGTTCGCGCCCGCCCTCGCGGCGGAGCGCCTGTTCACCGAAGACATCTGGGGCATCGGCTGCCTCGGTGGCGGTACGCGCTGCGGTGTTGCCATCAACACGACGATCCTCGCCGTCATCGTCGGCCTGATGTCCACGCTGCTCGGACTGGTGCTCGCACTGGTCGTGCAGCGGGGCGGCCAGCGTTACGCCGGGTTGCTCAAGGTAATGTCGATCCTGCCGATCATCACGCCGCCGTTCGTGATTGCGTTGGCACTCGTCGTGCTGTTTGGCCGCACCGGACTGATCACCGGCTGGCTCGATGCCGCCTTCGGTATCCCGCGATCGCGATGGATCTATGGCTTGCCCGGCGTGACGATCGCGCAGTTGCTGACCTTCACGCCGATCGCATTCATGATCCTGCACGGAGCGCTCGGCGCAGTCAGCCCCGCGCTGGAGGAAGCCGCGCAAACGCTGCGCGCATCGCGTGGCCGCGTGTTCCGCACGATAACCTGGCCGCTGCTGCGTCCCGCGCTCGCTGCGGCATTCCTGCTCGGTTTCGTCGAGAGCCTTGCCGATTTCGGCAACCCGATCGTGCTTGCCGGAAACTACGAAGTCCTGTCGATCAAGATCTTCTTCGCGGTGGCGGGCGCGCAGCACGACCCCGGACGTGCGGCCGTGCTGGCCTCGGTGCTGCTCGCGCTGACGCTGGTCGCGTTCTGGCTGCAGCAGCGCTGGCTTGGCAAGTCGTCGTATGTGACCGTGACCGGCAAGGGCGACGGCGGCGTGCCGGCGCGGCTGCCACATAGTCTCTGGGTGACTTGCTTTCTCATCGCCGCCGCATGGATCGCATTCACGCTGGTCTGCTACGTCGTCATCCTCACCGGCGGGTTCGTCAAGGACATCGGTCGGGGCGACATGAGCGTGACGCTGCACCACTTCGCCGCGGGGTTCGGCGTCGACTGGGGAAAGTTCGGCGTGCAATGGACCGGCTCGGCCTGGAACAGCCTGTTCAACACCGTGCAGGTCGCCGCGGTCGCGGCGCCGCTGACGGCGCTGGTCGGCCTCCTTTCCGCCTACGTGATCACCCGCCACCGCTTCGCCGGCCGACGCGCGTTCGAGTTCCTGACGCTGGTGAGCTTCGCGATTCCGGGCACCGTGATCGGCGTGTCGTACATCGTGGCGTTCAACGTGCCCCCGCTCGAGCTGACCGGCGGCATGGCGATCCTGGTGCTTTGCTTTGTATTCCGCAACATGCCGGTGGGCGTGCGTGCCGGTGTTGCCGCACTCGCGCAGATCGACAAGACGCTGGACGAGGCCTCGTCGACGTTGCGCGCGTCCACGCTGCGAACGCTAACCCGCGTCGTGTTGCCATTGCTGAGGCCGGCGATCCTCGCTACGCTGGTGTTCAGCTTCACGCACGCAATGACGGCGGTGAGCGCGGTGATCTTCCTCGCCACCGCGAAGTACAACCTCGCCACGGTCTACATCATCAACCGGGTGGAAGCCGGCGAATACCCGCTCGCGATCGCCTACTCTTCGGTGCTGATCGTCTTCATGCTCGCGGTGCTGCTCGGCATGCAGAAGGTCATCGGCGAGGCACGCCTCGGACGCCGCACGACGCCGGTATTGGTCACGGGACAATGATATGGATAAGTCAACCAGCGGTGTCGTCTTCGAGCGGGTGTCGAAACGCTACGGCGAGGTGACGGCGGTCGAGGAGGTGTCGTTCCAGGTGACGCAGGGCGAGCTGTGCACACTGCTCGGCCCCTCCGGCTGCGGCAAGACCACGACGTTGCGGATGGTTGCGGGGCTCGAACCGGTGTCGAGCGGCCGCGTCCTGATCGGCGGCCAGGACGTGACGCTGCGCGCGGCCAACGAGCGCAACGTCAGCATGGTGTTCCAGTCGTACGCGCTGTTTCCGCACATGAGCGTGCTCGAAAACGTCTGCTACGGACCGCTGTCCATGCGCATGGACAAGGCCAAGGCCCGCGAGCTTGCGCATGCGAAGCTCTCGATGCTAGGGCTTACCGGCCTCGAACAGCGACTTCCCTCCGAACTCTCCGGCGGCCAGCAACAGCGCGTGGCCGTCGCTCGCTCGCTGGTGCTGGAGCCTGCCGTGCTGCTGTTCGACGAGCCGCTGTCGAACCTCGACGCGAAGCTGCGCCGCCGCGTGCGGCAGGAAATCCGGGAGCTTCAGCAGTCGCTCGCGCTGACGGTGATCTACGTCACCCACGACCAGGAAGAGGCGCTGGCCGTGTCGGATCACATCATCGTGATGGAGGGCGGGCGCATCGCGCAACGGGGCACGCCGCACGAGCTTTACGAGACGCCTGCTTCCCGCTTTCTCGCCGACTTCATCGGCGACGCGAACCTCGTCGACGGCGAGCTGGTCGTGGCTGCCGCTGGCGCAACCTTTGTCGCGGGGGGTGTCGGCGCAAGCGTGCGCGCCGATGGCGTTGCGCCGGGTCCCGCCACGCTCGCCGTGCGGCCGCATCGGCTGCGGATCACGCCGCCCGGCGAAGGTCTGCTGCGCGGCGAATGCGCTCGTGCCGCCTACCTCGGCAGCCGCGTCGAGTATGTGGTCACAACGCCGTGGGGCGAACTCCTGATCTTCGACGGCGGCGCGCGGCAGCCGCTCAATCGCGGCACGCCGGTCGGCGTCTCCTTCGATCCGCAGGATGTCATCGTGCTGCCGCGGGCCGCAGCGGCACGCTGAGGCCCCGCGACCACGACTACTGCGAGCTATTCGGGGACCACCCCGGCCGCCTTCACCAGCTTCGCGTATTTCGCCACCTCGCTGCGGAAGAACTGCGCGGCGTGTTCGGGCGTTCCCGGATCGATGCTGTTGCCCTGCTTCGCCATTGCCTCCCTGACCTCGGGTGAGGCGAACGCCGTTACGAACGCAGCCTGGATCCGCTTGGCCTCGGCCGCAGGGAGCTTAGCGGGGCCGATGACGGCGAACCAGGCCTCGACATCGTAGTTGGTCAGCCCCTGCTCGGCGATCGTCGGGATTTCGGGCGCTGCCGCCGTCCGTTTCCTGCCGCCAACGCCGATCGGCCGCAACGCGCCGCTCTTGATCTGTCCCTGAACCGACGGGAGCGCGAGCATGCCCCATTCGACCTGGCCGCCGATCAGGTCGGTGACCATCGGCGCCACGCCCTTGTAGGGAATGTGCCTGACGTCCACGCCCGCCTCGCTGACGAACATCGCGGCAGCGAGGTGCAGGATGGTTCCGTTCCCCGACGACGCATAGTTGTACCCGCCAGGCTTCGCCTTGAGGAACGCGACCAGTTCCGAAACGTTCGTCGCCGGCACCTTGGCCGAGTTGACGACCAGCACGATCGGCGTCGTGCCGATCACCGAGATCGGCGTGATGTCCTCGACCGAGTCGAACGGCATCTTCTTGAACACGCTCGGATTGATCACGTGGTTGTTGGACACGACGCCGATGGTGAACCCGTCGGCCGGGGCCTTGACGATCGCGGACGTGCCGGTGATGCCGCCTGCGCCAGGCAGGTTCTCGATCACCACCGATTGGCCCCCGAGCGCTTTGGAAAGTGCGTTCTGGACGGTGCGGGTGATCGTGTCCACGCCGGATCCCGCGCTCACCGGCAGGAGCACGCGCAATGGCCGGTCGGACTGCGCGATCGCGGCGAAGCTGAACACGGACGCGGCCAGGGACAGCAGGACCGTGGCGGCGCGGCGGCGATTCGAAGGGATCATGGCGTTTCCTTATTGCGTGGATCGGCGGTGCGAGTGCGTTCAAGATCGGCCAGCACCTCAAAGGTGTGCTCGCCAAGCCCAGGCAGCGGCCGGCGCACCGCGGGGCGGCGACCTCCCATCAGCAGCGGCAAAAGTACCACGCGGGTCACCGACCCATCATCGGTCTGCATCGGCGCCAGTCCGCCGCTGGCCAGGAGATGCGGATCGTCGACCAACTGCTCGGGCCGCACGATCGGCGCATAGGGCAGCCCGGCGGCTTCGAGCTTCGCCGAAAGCGTGGCGATGTCCTGGTCCTTCAGCGTCTCGCCAAGCCGCCGCAGCACCTCAGGACGGACCCGGAGGCGCTGCTCGTTGGTGGCGAGCGATGGATCGTTCAGCAGGTCGCTGCGTTGCAGCACCCCGCACAGAGTGGCCCACTGCTTGTCGCTGACCGCTCCGATGAAGAGTTGCTCGCCACCGGCAACGGTGAACACATCGTAGACCGTCCACGGGTTCGCGCGCGACGGCATCGGCGGCGGGGGCACGCCAGTCATCAGGTACTGCTGCATGTGCTGCGCAGCCAGGAACACGCAATTCTCGAACAGCGCGCTCTGTACCTCCTGGCCGCGGCCGGTGGCGTTGCGCTCGTGCAGCGCGGCCAGCACGCCGATCACGCCGAACATGCCGCCCATGATGTCGTTGACCGAAGTCCCGGCGCGCAAGGGTCTCCCCTCCGGGCCGGTCATGTACGACAGGCCGCCCATCATCTGCACCACCTCGTCCAACGCCGGCCGGTGCTGATAGGGTCCCGGCAGAAAGCCTTTGTGCGAGACGTAGATCAGCCGGGGATAACGCTTCGACAGCGTCGCATGGTCCAGTCCGAGCGATGCCATGCGGCCGGGCCGGAAGTTCTCGATCATCACGTCGCAGGTTCCGATCAGTTCCAGCGCGGTGGCGAGCCCAGCGGGCGCATCGATGTCGAGCACGACACTTTTCTTGTTGCGGTTGAAGGTGCGGAAAAAGCCGATCGCGACCCCGGTCAGCTGCCGCGTCTTGTCGCCGGCCGGCGGCTCGATCTTGATGACTTCGGCGCCGAGGTCGGCGAGAATCATCCCGCACGTTGGCCCCATCACCATGTGCGTGAATTCGACGACTCGCAGGCCGGCGAGCGGCAGTGGCGCGTCGGGATTCGCGGTTGCGCTCATTCAGTAGCGCGCGTTCCCGGGCGTCCGGGGGAACGGGATCACATCGCGGACGTTGCTCAGGCCCGTCACGTAGGCCACGGTGCGCTCGAAGCCAAGGCCGAAGCCGGCGTGCGGCACGGTGCCGTAGCGGCGCAGGTCGCGGTACCAGGCATAGTGCTCCTTGTCGAGCCGGGCCTCGGTCATGCGCGCGTCGAGCACATCGAGGCGCTCCTCGCGCTGGCTGCCGCCGATGATCTCGCCGATGCCCGGCGCCAGCACGTCCATCGCGGCGACGGTTCGATCGTCGTCGTTGACGCGCATGTAGAACGCCTTGATCTCCTTCGGGTAGTTCATCACCACCACCGGTCTTTTCGCGTGCTGCTCGGACAGGTAGCGCTCGTGCTCGGATTGCAGGTCGATGCCCCATCGCACCGGAAACTCGAACTTCTGCGTTGCGCGCTCGAGAATGCGGATCGCCTCGGCGTAGTCGATGCGCACGAACTCCGAGCCGACGATGCCCTCGAGCTTCGCGAGCAGCCCCTTCTCGATGCGCTCCTCGAAGAACGCCATGTCGTCCACGCGCTCGTCGAGCACGGTCCGGAACACGTGCTTCAGCAGCGCCTCGGCAAGGTCGGCATTATCGGCAAGATTCGCGAACGCTATCTCCGGTTCGATCATCCAGAATTCCGCAAGATGCCGGCTGGTGTTGGAGTTCTCGGCGCGGAAGGTCGGCCCGAAGGTGTAGACCTTGGACAGCGCCATGCAGTAGGTCTCGACGTTGAGCTGGCCGGACACGGTGAGGAACGCCTCGCGGCCGAAGAAGTCCTGCGCGAAATCGGCCTTCCCTTCCGCCGTCTGGGGCGGATTGACGGCGTCGAGCGTCGAGACCCGAAACAACTCGCCCGCCCCTTCCGCGTCCGATGCCGTGATGATCGGCGTGTTGATCCAGCAGAAGCCGCGATCGTGAAAAAACCGGTGGATCGAATGCGCGATCGTGTGGCGCACCCGGGTGACCGCGCCGATCACGTTGGTGCGCGGGCGCAGATGCGCGACGTCCCGCAGGAACTCGAGGGAGTGCGGCTTGGGCTGGATCGGGTACGAATCAGGATCCTCCACCCAGCCGACCACCCGGATCGCGGTCGCCTGCATCTCGAACGGCTGTCCCTTTGCCGGCGAGCGCACGATGGTGCCGGTCGCCTCGACCGCGCAGCCCGCGGTGAGGTGCTGGATTTCGCTGGCATAGTTCGGCATCGTATTGGGAGCAATCACCTGCACCGGGTGGAAGCCGGAGCCATCCGAAACGTTCACGAACGAGATGCCCGCCTTCGAATCGCGCCGGGTCCGCACCCAGCCCTTGACGGTGACCGGCGTATCCTTGGGCGCGCGGCCGGCGAGAATGTCTGCGCAAGCGAGAGAAGCCATTTCGAAAGCCCTTACGAACGGTGTCAGAGCCTCATTCTAGCCGCGCCCTGCCACGAACCCATCGGACCTCAAGAACCATGCTGGACACCACCCGGACCCCGAGCTTGATCGTTAAGGCGCTGGACGAATACGTGATCGGCCAGGACGCCGCGAAACGGACGGTCGCGGTTGCCGTCTATTCGCACTTCAGGAAGATCGCGCGTTCGCGCCAGCGCGGCACGCCGATCGAGAAAAGCAACGTGCTCCTCATCGGACCTTCGGGAACCGGCAAGACGCTGATGTGTGAAACGCTGTCGCGCGTGCTCGGCGTCCCGTTCGTCACCGCCGAGGCGACGTCGCTCGCACAGACCCGCTACGTCAACGACGAGATCGAGGCGATCCTGCAGCGCCTGGTCGACAAGGCCGCTGGAAACGTCGCCCTCGCGCAGAACGGCATCGTGTTCATCGACGAGATCGACAAGCTCAAGAGCGCCGACGGGCCTTCACGCGGACTCTCCGGCGAGAGCGTGCAGCATGCGCTGCTCAAGATCATGGAAGGCACGCCGGTCAAGCTGCACCCCGACCGCTACGTCGACACCAGCGACATCCTGTTCATCTGCGGGGGTGCGTTCGTCGGCCTGGACGACATCGTCAAGTCGCAGACCCACTCCTACGGCTTCATCGCCACCGGCAAGGGCGAAAGCCGGCAGATCCTCGACCGCCTCAACTCGCACGTGAAACCGACCGATCTGTTCACTTACGGGCTGATCCCGGAATTCACCGGGCGGCTGCCGATCATCGCCCGCTTCGAAGAGTTGTCGCGCGACACGCTGATCCGGATAATGACCGAACCGAAGGACGCGATCTACGTCCAGTTCCGCGACATCTTCGCAGCCGAGGGCGTCGAACTCGCCATCGAGCCGCGCGTCTTCGAGCAGCTCGCGGAGCTGGCGATCGAGTACCGGACCGGCGCGCGCAGCCTGCGCGGCCTGTTCGAGGAGCTGATCTCGCCGATCCTCTACCTGGTGCCGGACGACCACAGCATCCGGCGGGTGGTCATCGAGTCGCTGTTCCGGGATCCGATCGTCGTGCGGGCCTAGCGGGCCGGTTTGCGCGCCCGCGACGGCGCCGAGGCTAGGAACTTCCCAATCTCGGCGAACGCTTCCCGTGCCTCCGTCAGCGCCGGATCGAACAGGTGCCAGACGTGGACCACGTGATTCCAGGTCTGCAGTCGGACCGGCGAGCCCGCCGCCGACGCCTTGTTCACGTACCGGCGCGCGTCGTCCACCAGCATCTCAACCTCGCTCGCATGCACCAGTACAGGCGGCAGGTTGGAAAGATCCCCATACACTGGCGAGACCACGGGTTGATTGGGTCTGATCCGATTCTGCATCCAGCTCATCAACAGCAACAGCGGACGGGGAAATTTCGTGAGCGCCCCGAACAGCGGCCCGAGCATCGGGTCGGTGGCGAGATTGGCTTTCAGGCTCGGGCTGCCAAGGCAGCTATCGGTGAGGGGCGACAAGGCGACGACGGCATCGGGGGCACGCAAGGCCTGGTCGCGTAACCAGGCAATCAACGACAGGCTGAGGTTGCCGCCAGCGGAATCTCCGGCCACGAACACCTTGTCCGCCGGTTCCGCGCCGTCGGGTCCGTGCTCCAGCATCCATCGATACGCCGCGCGACAATCCTCGATGCCTGCCGCGCGAGAATGCTCCGGCATCCGACGATAGTCGACGACGAGCACGGCGCCGCCGGTAATTTCCGAAAATTTGCTGGTCACCGTGCAATGGCTCTTCGGACTGCCCATGGTGAAGGCGCCACCGTGGATGTAGAGCGTCCTCTTGGCGCCGCTTGTTCCGGGAGCACGCACCCATTCGCCTTTCACCGGAGCGCCTTCGATCGCAGCGAAGCTCGCCCCGAAGCGCCGATCCGCGAACATGCTGTCCATCGTGTCGCGCATGTAAGCGAGTTGCTGCGCGCGCGGGATCTCCTTCATCCTGGCGAAGGTTTCGGCAAGCGCGGTTTCTATGTGCCGGTGTTCGGCGTTCGGCGCTACGCCGCTGGAGAAGCGCTGACTGTTCTGCGGGTTGGGCTGGTCGTAAATGCGCAGATTCTCGCTGCGCAAGCACATGCCAAGAATGAGCACAGCGGCAACAGCCGCGATCAGAATAGGTATGATCAGTTCAGGCATGAAAGATTCCGAGGTCATCGTTCAGGCGGGCAGGCGTCCGTCGACGCGCGTATAGCGGCAAGGGGACGCCACGGATACACCGCAGGCTCTGGTACGCGTTTCCTTCCGACCGGCACCGCATCCCATGATCCGTTCGACGTGTCGCACACTACCGGTTTTGTCGCATCGACACCATTGTCGAGTCGCACTCGAATCAACAGCTCTGCACGAGGATGAGACCTTTCTGGGCAGCCGTAAGGAACCGTGCCAAAGACCCAACCCAAGGCGACGCCCAACCGCCCGGTCTTCCGGTCAGTCTGGTCTCGTCAACCCGTGATAGCCTCATCCACCGGCGTTTGGCGGAGTTGGGTTTCCAATCCGCAGGAGTGACAAGCCGAAACGATGCAACCAGCTTGTGCTCGTCCTCGTCATGCAAGATGGGGAATGGAACTGATCCTTTGACTCTACGGAGAGTCTCTGTGCGCGCCTGTGTTCGTCATGTCTCGATGCTCGCCTTGTTTGCCGTTGCCGCAGCGGCCCAGGCCGCGTGTTTCAAATGTGATCCCATCCTGAATGTCTACGACGCCGTCGTGGCCGCGCCAGCCGGCAAGCGGGCGAGCGCCAACGACGTCAGGGCCGCGATCATTCGCGCCGGCGCGGCACTCGGGTGGCAGATCAAGGAAGAGGGGCCTGGCAAGCTACTGGGTGCGCTGATCTTGCGCACGCATACCGCAGTGGTCGAGATTCCCTACTCGGCAACCAGCTACAGCATCCGGTACCGGTCCAGCATCAATCTCGATGAGAGCGATGGGCAGATTCACAAGAACTACAACGGCTGGATAAGCAATCTCACCAAGGGCATCAACGCCCAGCTGCGGCTGATCTGAAACATGCAGCGATGATGCCGCGAGTCGGTGCGCGGCACGCCGATTCCCGTCAAGCCTCAGGCAGGCAGCACGGCCGTGGCTTCGAGTTCGATGCGCGCGGGATGGTCGAGCAGGTCGCTCACGAAAATCATGCTCATCGCAGGATAGTGCGTACCCATGTGACGGCGCCAGATCGCCCCCAACTCGGGGCGCGCTGCCAGGTACCCCTGCCGATCGCAGCAATACGCCGTGATCCGGCAGATATCCCGCGCCGAGCCGCCCGCCACGGCGAGCACCGCGAGGATGTTTGCCAACGCCTGGTCGAACTGAGGCGCGAGCTGGTCGGACTGGAACCGCTGCTGCGCATCCCATCCGACCTGCCCCGCGACGAATACGATTCGGCCCGCGGGCACGGCGATGCCGTTCGCGTAGCCGATCGGCGGCGCCCATCCCTCAGGCAGCAGAACCTTCATTGCTTCGCTCCTAGTCGTTCTGGCGCGGCGGATCGGGATCGACGGCCCAGTCGCTGTCCGGTGCGGGCACCTTGAGCATCCACTGCCGGACCAGCTCGACATGCTCCCGCTCCTCGGCGGCGAGTTCGCGCGCGGCCTCGCGGACCGATTCGACCGTCGCCACGCGCGCGAGGTCGGTGAAGAAACGTTCGGCCCTCTCCTCGGCCGCGAGGGCGATCTCCAGCGCGTGATACGGCTGCATCAAGTAGTGCACCTCGTCGAAAGGCGCGGTTTCGGGCGCTTCGGGTCCCCTCGGCGGCGGCAGCGGCACGTCGTGCCGGCCGATCTCCGCGCGGATCGTCTGTGCGTGCTTGCCCTCGATTTCCTGCATCCGGCGGAACAGCGCGGCCACTTCCGCGTTGTTGTGCGTCTCCATGGCGTCGGCGAGTTCGCCGTAGCGCTCGGCCGCCTCGACCTCGATCGCCAGCGCCATCGCCATCAACTCGGCAAGCGTCGCCGGCAGCGCGGGATCCTGCGAAGTTGCCTTTTCGTGCCGAGCACTCACAGCAGGAACTCCTGCTCGAGGTCGGACACGGCCTCCGCGTCTCGCCTGCGGCCCAGCGGATAGGGGGTCCGGTCGCCGGCATAGAGCACGCCGATGTTGAATCCATCGTCGGTCATGATGCGTCGTGCGGCGCGGGCCGGATCGTCGGTCGGCGCCACGGGCGCCGGATGCGCGAGCTGCTTCCATTGGCGCTGATCCGGACGAAACGTGACGCAGGGACTCAGGATCTCGACGAACGAGAAGCCCGGATGGCGGATCGCCTGCGCGACGATGTCGGCAGTGCCGTTGGGGTCACCCGAGAACGCGCGCGCGACGAAGTTGGCCCCCGAGGCGAGCGCGATCACCAGCGGATGGAACGCACGCACGCCGGTCCCGCCGGGCGAGAGCTTGCTGTCCCAGTCCGGCTCGGTGGTCGGCGACGGCTGGCCCTTGGTCATGCCGTACACGTGGTTGTCCATCACGAGGTAGGTCAGGTCCACGTTGCGCCGGCATGCGTGCAGGAAGTGATTGCCCCCGATCGAGTACCCGTCGCCGTCCCCGCCAGCGACGAGCACCGTCAACTCGGGACGTGCAACCTTGAGACCGGTCGCCGCGGCTAGCGAGCGCCCGTGCACGCCATGGAAGCCGTAGCACGACGTGTAGGCCGGAATGCGCGACGAGCAGCCAATGCCGGACACGACGACGATCTCGTGCGGCGGCACGCCGACCATCGCGAACGCCTTCGTTATCGAGCTCAGCACCGAATAGTCTCCGCAGCCCGGACACCAGATCGGCTTGTAGCTCGACTTGTAGTGCGCGGCCTTGAGTGGCGCGGAAGTGGCCACATCGCTCATTGCGCCCTCCATTCCAGGATGGCGTGCGCGAGCTCGCCCGGGCGCAGCGGCAGCGGACCAGGCCGGTGGAAACTGGCCGGACGCCCGGGCAACTCGTACATGGCACGGAGGTAGCGAAAGAGTTGCGCACCATGGTTCTGCTCGACGACGAGCACGCGCTCCACCCCTTGCAGCGCCGCAGCGAGCCGCTCCGGCTGCGCCGGCGCGAGGAGGCGTAGTGCGACCAGCCGCAGTTCGACCTCCTGCTCCGCGATGCGTGCGATCGCTTCGCGCACGGCCGCGGTCGACGAGCCGAAGGTGATGATCGCGCAGTCGCCGCCGCCCTCGACGTCGGCCCACCAGGGGCCATAGTCGTATGACAGGAGCTTTCGCTCCCGCTTGTCGAGCTGCAGCCGATGGTCGCGGGACTGGCTGCTCGGAATCCCGGCCTCGGTATGCTCGAGGCCATCGGCGGTATAAACGATGCCGGGCGTGCCGGGAATGGCCATCGGCGACACGCCGGACTCGGTGTTGCGATAGCGCTTGTAGTCGACCGAGTTCGCTTGCGCCGTCAGGCGTCGCGCGGTAAACGATGCATCGGCTGGCCGGTCGATGATTGCACGCGATTGGCCCATGAACTGGTCCGACAGCACGATCGCAGGCGCCTGCGTCGCCTCGGCCAGCTCGACGGCCCACTGGGTCGTCGCTAGGCAGTCGGCGATCGACGTTGGCGCAACCACGATTCGCGGCGCGTCGCCGTGCAGGCCGCTGACCGCGAGCGACAGGTCGCTTTGCTCGCTCTTGGCCGGAATGCCCGTCGACGGCCCGCCGCGCATCACGTCGACAATCACGATCGGTACCTCCGCACTGCACGCAAGTCCGATGCCTTCGGTCATCAGCGCGAAGCCGGGTCCTGCAGTCGCGGTAAGGGACGGGACGCCGCCGTACGATGCCCCGATGATCATGTTGATCGACGCGAGCTCGTCCTCGGCCTGGAGCAGCGTGCCCCCGACCTTGCCGAGCGCCGGCGCCATCCATTCCAGCAACTCGGTCGCCGGCGTGATCGGGTAAGCGGCGACGAAGCGGATACCACCGCGGATCGCGCCGTAGCCCGCCGCCTCGTTACCGCTGATCGCCCAGCGCTTGCCCGCCGCGTCGATACCAGCCGGCAGCGCGGGCATGCCTTCGATGTCCGCGGCGGAGACCATGCCGGCACGAAGTGCGGCGAGGTTGGCGTCGAGCGCCTCGCCGGAGCGCTTCCACGACTCGCGCACGGCGGCCTCGAGCGCGGCGGCGGGAAGACCCGCGAGCGCGCCCGCGAGCCCGAGGGCTACCATGTTGGTCCAGCTGCCGGCGATCGCCTTCGCCATCTTCCTGAGCGAGCGCGGCTCGAAGCGCGCGCCGCTCGCCTTGAACACCTCGGGGACTTCGCCTTCGTCCGGGTCGCCAATCATCACGCTGGTCGACGCCAGTGGAATTTCGTCGGCGAAGCGATGCACGTTCTGCCAGTCGATCGCCAGAAGCAGGTCGAAGCGGTCATCCAGCGTAGCCACCGGCGAGCGAGCGAGACGCACGAGCGCGGCGGCCTCGCCGCCTCGGATCTGTGGTCCGCTGGTTCGCACCATCAGCCCGTACAGTCCGGCCTTCGCGGCGGCCGCGAGCAGCAGCGTCCCCGCGGTCATCACGCCGCTGCCGCCGCTGCCGGCGAGCGCGATCGAAACGCTGGTCACCTCGCGCCGCGAGGCCGGCGGCCGCCCGGACCGCACGGTCGTTCCGACTGCCCGATTCACCGCGATTTCCACGCCGCGCTCCACTTCGCGTCAATGCGCCCAGTAAACCGGCTTCGCGCTCCATTGCAATTGATGCAGATCAATGCCTTGCCAGGGGGCAGGTTGCAACATCGACACGAGCCAAATTGGCGTTGCGGTACCCATTATTGACACAGTGGTATTCGAAGCATCCGACAGAATTCGAGGAACCAGCATGATCGACTCCCACCGCTGGCAGATGACGGCGGTCCGGAAACCGCTCGAGAGGGCGTCGTTCCGGCCGGAGCCGGAGCCCGCGGAAGTCGTGGTCGACGTCGCCGGCTGCGGTGTATGCCACACGGACATCGGCTATCTCTACGACGGCGTGCGTACCAACCATCCGCTGCCGCTGACGCTCGGCCACGAGATCAGCGGGCGCGTCGTCGCGGCGGGAGAGCGTGCCGGCGACTGGACCGGCAAGGCAGTCATCGTCCCGGCAGTATTGCCTTGCGGCGAGTGCGACGTCTGCAAGCGCGGACTTGCCACGATCTGCCGGGGGCAGAAGATGCCGGGGAACGACATCCACGGCGGGTTCGCGCAGCACATCGTCGTGCCGGCGCGCGGACTTTGCGAGGTGGATGAGGTGCGTCTCGCGAACGCCGGACTTGCGCTCGCCGACGTATCGATAGTCGCCGATGCGCTGACCACGCCCTATCAGGCGGTGCGCAGGTCCGGGGTGGGACCGGGAAGCCTCGCGATCGTCGTCGGCACAGGCGGGGTCGGTGGCTACTGCGTTCAAGTTGCGAAAGCGTTCGGCGCCACGGTCGTTGCGATCGATGTTGATCCTCGCAAGCTCGAGGCGATCGCCGGCTCGGCGGCCCTGACTTTGGACGCGGGCAGCCACGACGGCAAATCGCTGAAGGCCGCGATCGCCGCGTTCGCGAAGTCGAACGGCCTGCGCGGTACCGAGTGGTCGATCTTCGAATGCTCGGGTACCGCGGCTGGCCAGCTCACCGCGTTCGGCCTGCTCGTTCACGGCGCGACGCTGTCGGTCGTCGGCTTCACGCTGGACAAGGTCGAGGTGCGCCTTTCCAACCTGATGGCGTTCGACGCCCGCGCAATCGGCAACTGGGGCTGCCCGCCCGAGCAGTACGGCGCGGCGCTCGACCTTGTGCTCGACGGCAAGGTGGCGATCAAGCCGTTCGTCGAGACGCATCCGCTTGACGACATCAACCACGTGTTCGACGCGGTACACCATCGCGAGATCAGCCGCCGCGCTGTGCTGGTACCAGCCTGAAGCCAAGGAGCTCCGATGAACGCCCCCGATCCCTCTGCAGCGCAGCACGAGCTCAAGAATCACAACATCGTTGACGACTTCGCCAAACCGGGCGTGCGCTACGAACTGAAGCCGGCGAAGCGGCCCGACGGCCGGGTCGCCGGGGGCCTCTACAACGCCTGGATCACGCTTGACAACCCGTCGCAGTACAACTCCTACACCACCGACATGGTGAAGGGCGTGATCCTCGCGTTCCGCGCCGCGAGCGCCGCGCGCGACGTCAACTGCGTCGTGTTCACCGGGGCCGGCGACAAGGCGTTCTGCACTGGCGGCAACACCAAGGAGTACGCCGAGTACTACGCCGGCCGTCCGCAGGAATACCGGCAGTACATGCGGCTGTTCAACGACTTGGTCAGCGCGATCCTCGCCTGCGACAAGCCCGTCGTCTGCCGCGTCAACGGCATGCGCATCGGCGGCGGACAGGAGATCGGCATGGCCTGCGATTTCTCCGTCGCCCAGGACCTTGCACGCTTCGGCCAGGCCGGCCCCAAGCACGGCTCGGCCCCGATCGGCGGCGCGACCGACTTCCTGCCGGTGATCGCCGGCGCCGAGCGCGCCATGGCCGCGTGCGTCCTATGCGAGCCTTTCTCGGCGCACAAGGCGTACTGGATGGGCGTGCTGACCGATATCGTGCCGGCGCTGAAAGTGGACGGCCGGTTCGTCGCGAACCCGCTGGTCGAAACGCGTGCGATGACCGACGACTACGGGCGCTTCGTGTTCGGCGAGCCGAAGTCGGGCGAGGCGCTGAAGGAAGGCAAGGCGCTGCTCGCGCGCGGCAGCGTCGACCTGTCGCTGCTCGATGCGAAGGTCGAAGAGCTGTGCGCGAAGATGCTGCTGACCTTCCCCGACTGCACGACCAAGACGCTCGAGGAGTTGCGCAAGCCCAAGCTCGACGCCTGGAACCGCAACAAGGAGAACTCGCGGGCCTGGCTCGCGCTCAACATGGTGACCGAGGCGCGCGCCGGCTTCACCGCGTTCAACGAGGGCCCGAAGGACGACCGCGAAGTCGACTTCGTGAAGCTGCGCCAGGCGCTCGCCGCCGGCGAGAGTTGGGTCGGCCCGCTGCACGAGAGCATCCAGCCGCAGGGGAAGCACGGTGCCTGAAGCGGCGCCGGTGCCCTCGCCGCTTCGCGTCCGTCTCGACCGCGAGGGCGCGCTGCTGCGCCTGACGCTCGCGCGGCCGAAGGCGAACCTCATCGACGCCGCCATGATCGCCGCGCTGTCGGAGGCGCTCGCGCTGCATCGCGCCAAGCGCGGATTGCGCGGTGTGCTCGTCGACGCCGAAGGTCCGCACTTCAGCTTCGGCGCGAGCGTCGAGGAGCACCTTCCCAAAGCCTGCGCACAGATGCTCGCGTCGTTGCATGCGCTGATTCTCTCGATGCTGGACTATCCGGTGTCGATCGCAACCATCGTGCGCGGCCAGTGCCTCGGCGGCGGGCTGGAAGTAGCACTCGCCGGCGGCCGGATTTTTGCCTCACCGGACGCGCAGTTCGGCCAGCCCGAGATGAAGCTCGGCGTGTTTGCACCAGCCGCATCGGTGCTGTTGCCGTGGCGCGTGAGCCAGCCCGACGCCGAGGACCTGCTGCTGTCCGGTCGCTCGATCGGCGCGGACGAGGCGCGCGCGATCGGCCTGGTGCAGCAGGTCGACGACGATCCGGAGCGGGCGGCGCTCGAGTGGTTCGACACCTGGCTCGCGGGCAAGAGCGCGTCCAGCATGGCACTCGCGTTGATGGCGGCCCGCGGCGCCCGCGTGCGCGAGGCGCGCGCACGGCTCGCCGAGGTCGAGCGCCTCTATCTCGAAGTGCTGATGCACACTCGCGACGCCCGCGAAGGCCTCGCCGCGTTTCTCGCGAAACGCGCACCGATCTGGGAGCATGTCCAATGATCCCCACCCCCCCTGTCATGGCGATCGTCGAGCGCTGCCAGGCGCTGTTCGAGGACCTCCACTTCGGCGCGGTCAAGGCGTGGAAGGCCGACGTGCCCGGTCGCAAGGCGATCGGCTACATGCCGATCTACGTCCCGCGCGAACTGATCCACGCGGCAGGCATGCTGCCGGTGGGCATTCTCGGCGGTGGCGACCAGCTCGAAGTCATTCAGGGCGACGCCTATTACCAGAGCTACATCTGCCGCATCCCGCGCTCGACGATCGAGCTGGGGCTGACCGGCCGGCTCGACTGTCTTGACGGCATGCTGTTTCCGTCGATCTGCGACGTGATCCGCAATCTGTCCGGGATGTGGCAGATCCTGTTCAAGGACAAGTACGTGCGCTACTTCGACGTCCCGCAGAACTACGAGGACGCGATCGGAGGCCGCTACTATGTGGAGGAGCTTCGCGTCCTGCGCGACGACCTCGGCAAGCTGCGCGGCGCCCCGATCACCGACGCGGAGCTCAACGCGTCGATCGGCGTGTACAACGACAACCGCGCCGCGATACGCGAGTTGTACGCGTACCGCTCGGACCAGCCCTGGCAGGCGCCGACTGCCGAAGTCTATCTCGTGCTGCGCGCGGGCATGGTGCTGCCGCCCGAGGAGCACACGACCCTGGTACGCGAGTACATCTCCGCGGCAGACGCGCTGCCACGACCGAAGCGCGACAACGCGCGCGTCGTAATCAACGGGACGTTCTGCGAGCAGCCGCCGCTGGCGCTGATCAAGTCGATCGAGATGGCGGGCTGTTACATCGTCGACGATGATTTCATGCTGGTCACCCGCTGGCTGCTGGACGATGTGCCCACCGACGGCGCGCCGCTCGAGGAGCTGTCGAAGGCGTTCCTGCACCGCTCCGCCTCGACTGCCGCCAAGTACGACACCCACCGCGAGGACAAGGGCCAGTACTTGTTGAAGCAGGTCAAGACCCGCGCCGCTGAGGGTGTCGTGTTCGCCGCACCGTCGTTCTGTGACCCCGCACTGCTCGAGCGGCCGATGCTGCAGGATGTGCTGACGAAGCACGCCATTCCCCATACCGCTTTCAAATACGCCGAGAACACCGGCCAGATGGCACCCATCCGTGAGCAAGCGGGGACCTTCGCCGATTCGATCAAGCTTTGGAGCGCCGCATGAATCGCGCCGGCGTTCCCCCGTCGTCGTCCCCGCGAAGGCGGGGATCCAGCGACTTTCGATGCAAGGCTCTGGATTCCCGCCTGCGCGGGAATGACGTATGAAAGGAAGCGCCGCATGAACACCACCGCCGCGATGCCCACGTCCACGAAGAAGCCGCAGGCCGTTCAGAAAGAGGACGCGATGTGGCTGCAGAAGGAGATGATCAACAGCAACTACAAGGACCTCGCGCACGCGCACTCGCAGGGCCGCAAGGTCGCCGCGACCTTCGTGCCCGGGAACCTGAATGAGCTTCTGATGTGTTTCAACTTCGCGCGAAGCCTTCCCGAGACCAATGCGCTGCAGAACGGCCTGCGCAAGAAGTCCGGCAAGATGATCATGGATGCCGAGCGCGACGGCCAGTCCGAGGACGTCTGCACCTATGTCAAGGCCGACCTCGGAATGATGATGGGAGGCGAGATCGGCCCCACTGGCGAGCCGCTGCCCAGGCCGGACATCCTGCTGCTCTCCTACACCGGCTGCTTCACGTTCATGAAGTGGTTCGAGCTGATCCGGCACAAGTACGGCTGCGAGACCGTGATGCTGCACGTGCCCTACCAGGGCGAGGGCAAGATCGTGCCGAACATGCGCGACTACGTGGTGAAGCAGCTGAAGGAGACGGTGATCCCGACGCTGGAGCGCGTGTCCGGCGTGAAGTTCGACATCGACCGGCTGCGGCAGTACATGAAGGAATCGGTCAAGGCCGAGGAGGACCTGGTGGCGGTGTTGCAGTCGGCGAAGCATCGTCCTTCGCCGATCGACGGCTATTTCGGCGCCGTCTACTACATCGGGCCGATCTTCACGGCATTCCGCGGCACGCCCGAATCGACCGAGTACTACCACGTGCTGCGCGGCGAGATCGAGCAGCGGGTGCGCGAAGGCAAGGGTCCGGTCACGCCGGAAGGCGACATGGGCGAGGAGAAGTACCGGCTGATCGTCGAGGGCCCGCCCAACTGGACCAGCTTCCGCGACTTCTGGAAGATGTTCTACGACGAGGGCGCGGTCGTCGTGTCCTCGACCTACGCGAAGGTCGGCGGGCTCTACGATTTCGGCTTCCGCCACGACGCGGACCGTCCGCTCGAGTCGCTCGCCGAATACTGCCTCGGCTGCTACACGAACCTCAACCTGCCCTCGCGCATCGACATGATCTGCCGGTACATCGACGAGTACCAGGCGGACGGACTGCTCATCAACTCGATCAAGAGTTGCAACAGCTTCTCGGCGGGGCAACTCCTGATCCTGAGAGAGGTCGAGAGGCGCACCGGCAAGCCGGCGGCGTTCATCGAGACCGACCTCGTCGACCCGCGCTACTTCTCCGCGGCCAACGTCAAGAACCGGCTGGAGAGTTACTTCCAGATGATCCAGCAGAAGCGAACCGCGGCGGCGACCGCGCACTGACGCGCCAGGAATAGGACATGCGCTGCTTCATCGGCATCGACCTCGGCTCGACGACCACCAAGGCGGTGGTGATCGACGAGAACCAGAACGTGCTCGGCCGTGGCATCACCAACTCGCGGTCGAACTACGACACCGCGGCCGCGATCGCCAAACAGGAGGCGCTGGTCAACGCCCGTTTCTTCCTGTTCCGCCAGGAATTGGGACACCGCGGGGTGCTGAACGGCGAGCTCGATGGCTTCCTCGGGCAGCTCGAGCGCGATTTCCGGCTCGAGCAGTACCTCGAGCAACTCGCCGACCTCGAGGCGACCTGCCGGCGCAATCTCGGAAGTGCGAAGTTCGGCGATGCGACGGCCGGCGTGGGCGAGGCGCTCACCGAGGTCTTCCGCCAGCTCTCCGCCGCCGCGGCGGCGCTGTTCGCGCCGGGAGCCAAGCGCAAGTCGGACTTCTTTCGCGACATCGCCGGCAGCCAGTACCTCGCGATCGGCGAATCGGTGTCGAAGGACGCGGGGATCCGCTACGACTTCCTGCTCAACGTGTTCGACCGCTCGATCATCGAGGTCGAGAACCGCGTCTATGGCGACTCCATCCGGCGCCACCTGCTCGCCGCGCTCGAGCGTACCTTTGCCGCGCTGCCGGACGCCGCCAGCCACCGCGGGGCAGTCGAGGCCCCGATCAAGGGCATCCTCGACACCGAGATGTTGGAGACCTACATCGTCGGCACCGGCTATGGGCGCGCCAGGCTGCCGTTTTCCAAGGAACATGTCCGCTCTGAGATCCTGTGCCACGGGCTAGGCGCGCACATGATGTACCCCCGCACCGCGACTGTGCTCGACATCGGCGGCCAGGACACCAAGGCGATCCAGGTCGACCCGAACGGCATCGTCGAGAGTTTTCAGATGAACGACCGCTGCGCGGCCGGTTGCGGACGCTACCTGGGCTACATCGCCGACGAGATGAACATGGGCCTGCACGAGCTCGGGCCGCTGGCGATGAAGTCGACGAAGACGATCCGCATCAACTCGACGTGCACTGTGTTCGCAGGCGCCGAGCTGCGCGACCGGCTGTCGCTTGGCGACAAGCGCGAGGACATCATGGCCGGGCTGCACCGAGCGATCATCCTGCGCGCGATGTCGATCCTCGCCCGCTCGGGCGGCATCCGCAACGAATTCACCTTCACCGGCGGCGTCGCGAAGAACGAGGCCGCCGTCAAGGCCCTGAAGATGCTCGTGCACGAGAACTACGGCGAGATGGTGCTCAACATCGATCCCGACTCGATCTACACCGGCGCGCTTGGCGGCGCGACGTTCGCCTGGCGCGCGGTGGTCGAGGACGGCAAGGCCGCGGAAGCCCGCAATTAGGATGCTCCCATGACCATCACGATCGGCATCGACATCGGTTCGGGCGCGGTCAAGTCCGCGTTGTTCCGCACCCAGGGCGGTCAGCACGAGTGGCTCGCCAAGCGCTGCGAGCGTATCCGCCGGCGCGACCCGATGACACTCGCGCAGGAAGGCTACCAGGGCGTGCTCGCCGATGCCGGAATCGAAGCCGGGGACGTCGACTACATCGCGACCACCGGCGAGGGCGAGAACGTCAAGTTCGCAACCGGCCACTTCTATTCGATGACCACGCATGCGCGCGGCGGCGTGTACCTCGCGCCCGAGGCGCGCGGCGTCGTCGACATCGGCGCGCTGAACGGTCGCGCGATCTACGTCGACGAGCGCGGCAAGGTGCTCTCCTACAAGATGACGAGCCAATGCGCGTCCGGGTCGGGCCAGTTCCTCGAGAACATCGCCCGGTACCTGGGTGTCGCGGTCGAGGAGATCGGACCGCTGTCACAGACGTCGCAGAATCCGGAGAAATGCAGCTCGATCTGCGCGGTGCTCGCCGAAACCGACGTCATCAACATGGTGTCACGCGGCATTGCGACGCCCGACGTGCTGAAGGGCATCCACCTCTCGATGGCGTCGCGCATCGTCAAGCTGCTCAAGGTCACCGGCATCAAGGAGGGTACGGTGCTCGTCACCGGCGGGCTCGCGCTGGACAGCGGCCTCATAGCGGCGATCCAGGAGGAAATAGTCAACGAAAAAGTCGGCGTGAACGCGGTGAGCCACCCCGACTCGATCTACGCCGGCGCGATCGGCGCGGCGTTGTGGGGCGCCTTCCGCCATGGCAAACTGGCGGCGCTCGCCGAGCGCGCTGCCGCCTGAACCACGTCCGGGACGACACGACCATGGCCCTGCTCATCAACGACAGCTGCACCGCCTGCGACGCATGCAAGCCGGTATGCCCGAACGAGGCGATCAGCGTTGCCGACCCGTACTATGTGATCGAGCCGATGAAGTGCACCGAATGCGTCGGCGCCCACGACGAGCCGCAATGCAAGCTGGTGTGCCCCGCCGACTGCATCGTCGTGAATCCCGACTTTCAGGAATCGCCGGACGAGCTTCAGGCGAAGTACGAGGCGCTGCACGGTTAGGCAAAGGCGCGCCTCGCCGCACCTACCCGGTGGCGCTTCGAACCGGACTTCCGCGGCGAGACTACCTCGTCCGCGGCACCCTACGCATAGATGGTTTGGGCGCCTTCCAGCCCTGCGGGAAACGCTGCTTCGCCTCGTCGTCCGGACAGCGCTGCTACATGCCGCTGCCCGGTTACGCGGAGCCATTTCCGCCGAGGCCGGCCCTACTTGGGCGACGGTTTCTGCGCCAGCAGTGCCTTGAGACCCGCGAACGGCGAATGTGTCGCCGATCGGCCGGCGCTCGAAGGACACGGGCCGCCCCCCGACGCCTCGAGTTGCCGCTGGTGTTCGTTGTCGTGGCAGTACACGCACAGCAATTCCCAGTTGCTGCCGTCAGCTGGGTTATTGTCGTGATCGTGGTCCCGATGGTGAACCGTCAGCTCGCGCAGGTTGGCCCGCGTGAATTCGCGGCTGCAACGCCCGCAGATCCAAGGGTAGATCTTCAGCGCCTGTTCCCGGTAGCCCTGGTCGCGCTGCTCGGCGGCGCGACGCGCAGCGGCGACTACACGGTCCAGCTTGCTCGGATCAGTCGTTTTCATGCCGCCCTCCGGAGGCTCCCTGGCTCGCCGGCGTCAGCCTGACTTCGCGGCGGCCGTTTTGCCCCGCACGACCGCAGCCAGCGTACTGGCAATGAAGGCTGCGAGCGCAAACGCGTTCAGCGACCCGCCCAACGCCTTCAGCTCGTGGTCGCCGAACGCGTCCCCCGCGAGCCGCACGGCAAGCGAGGCATGCAGCAGCGCCAGTGGGACATAGAACGTTGGATGATAAGGCACGCTCGCGCGCACCACCGACGGAACGATCACCGGTGCGTGGCCGAACACCATCGAAAATACGAAGCCCAGCGCGAGCGCATGCAGTGCCGCATCATAGGACCGGGTGCCTGGCACGAAGCCGCCTGCAACCAGCGCGATCCCGCCACCGATGGCAAGCCAGACGTAGCCCGACAGCAGGCAAACAGCGATGAATCTCGTCAGGCCCGCGCCGCGCACCGTGCGCCGTGCGATGTCCTGCTTGACGAGCCAAACCGCGAGCGCGATCAGTGCGGCGGCCAGCAGTGGTTGCGCCCACGTGCGCGTGCCGCCGACGAGCGCAACGGCGAACGCCCCGACGATCGCGACAAAGGCACGCCTGGCCCAGGGCGATGGCGGCAGGAATCGCGACAACTCGAGCCGCTCTCCGGCGATGGTGAGGATGGGGAACGCGAGCCACCACGGGACCACGTCGTGGATCGGCGCCCCTCGTGCCCAGAGCAGGTTTCCCGCGACCCAGCACGCCGCCGCGGCGGCAATCGTGAACGTGAACAGCGCGCGCTGGCGGCGCAGGATGTCAAGCGAGGCGACGAGGAACACCGCGCTTCCCGCGAGCATCAACATGCTTGCAGCTGGGACCGCGCCGGCGATGGTCGCCACGCCCCCCAACCCGGCGAGCAGGGGCGCGAGATACGCCCATCCGCGGCCGATCGCGACCGCGCGCTCCAGCGCGATCACGACTCCGAAGAAGCCGCCGATCATCAGCGGCCCGTGCAGTGCGGCGGCTTCCGCCGCCACGCCAGGAACGCCGATTCCGAGGCGCGCGAGTCCCGCACCGGTGCCAACGAGCAGGCTGGCGAATCCCAGCACCAGGAGCGGCAGGCGATGCAGCGGACGCAGGCCCGCGCCGGCTCTGGCACCGATTGCAGCGTCGCGCGTGTTCGACGCCGCCGCGGCCTTCACGCTTTCCGGACGATGTTCACCCGCCACACCTCGGGTCCCTGTTCCAGATAGTCCCAGTCGAACACCGGGCCGAGCTCGGCCTGGAATTGATAGTACAGCGGTTTCGGGTCGTGATCGTTGACGAGCTGCATCGACTCGCCGGGATTGAGCGCCTCGAACGCACGAAAGATCAGCGGATGCCGGTCGCGTGGCGCGAGGCGGCGCACATCGACGGTGGCCTTGGGGTTTCTGGACACGGATCGCTCCATTGATGGAATTGGACTGCGCAGCAGGTCAGGACGTCCAGCCGAAATGCTCCCGCGCGATGCCGGCCATCCTGTCGGGCGTCCAGGGCGGCTCCCAGACCAGATGCACGTTCACGGCAACGCCCTCCGGCACGATCGCCTTGACGACGTCTCGCGCCTGTTCGACGATCATGTCGACCATCGGACAGGCGGCCGTCGTCATCGTGAGGTCGATGTCCACCGCGCCGTCGGCCACGTCGACGCCGTACACCAGTCCGAGATCCACGATGTTCATTCCGGCCTCGGGATCGTCGACCTGCCGCAGCGCCTCACGTACCGCCTCGTCGTCGGGAATCGAGGTGGCGCTCATGCGGCCCTGCCCACGCGGTAGACGAACGCGAGCCGCTGCGATGGCGCGAATCCGGCCGCGTAGAGGAACCCGAGGAGCCCGAAGTCGCGCGGCGCGACGACTGTCTCGACCCGCTCGATGCGCAACGCGGACAGGTTGAGCAACAGCTGCGAGAGCAGCGCGCGGCCGACGCCGCGATGCGCGAACGCCGGATCGACGCCGATCGTGTCGATGACGGCGACCGGCGCGAGGCGACCGAAATCACCGAGATCGGTGCGCGCGGTCATGAAACCAACGACCAAGCCGTCGAGGCGCGCCGTAAGCGATACGCGAATCGCCGTATCGGCGAGCGTCTCGTCGAGCTTGCTCGCCATGTACGTCGCGCGCTCGCGTCCGGTCAACTCGCGATCGATGCGGACGATGGCGCGAAGATCGTCCGGCTGCATCGAGCGGACATCGGCGAGGTCGCGCTCGGCGCGCTGAAAGTCGTCCCCCGCCTGGCCGCCGTAGTCGATCTCCCGCGATGGCTGGACGGCGTCCTGATCCTCGCCGACGTCGACCTCGCGCTCCGAGACCGCGCGATCGATAACGCAGGCAGGAGCGAGCGCAAAGCCCACGTCGTCGAACCAGCGCAACATGGCATGGCGATTCCAGGTCGAGTGGGTTCGTACTTCGTCGACGCCGTGACCGCGTGACCACGCCAGGATGGCCTCGAACAGGCGTGCGCCGACGCCGGTTCCTCTGGCATCGGAACGCACGGCGATGGCCTCGAGGCGCAACGCCGCGCACGAGCTCCCGAACTCCCCGTGCAGGACACGCGCCAGGATGAATCCCGCGAGCCCGCCATGATCCTCGGCAGCAAGCTGGACGTGCTGCTTCGGCTCGCGCAGCGCGACCGCGAGCCGGCGGGCGAAATACTCGCGGCGGGACCGCCCTTCGATCGCGGCATCGAGCGCGACGACGCGATCGAGATCCGAGGGTGCAAGCGGACGGATCGTGGTCTGGCGGGCGAAGATCGCTTCCATTTCGATGAACTCCGGTGCGCAGGGTACTCAGCCGGTCGCGTAGGCCAGCGCGAGCTCCCGATCGGTGTCGTCGTCGAGAATGTCGTCGAGCAGCGGGAGCAGCGCCATCGATTCCTTCTGGATGTGCGCGACCAGTCGCTCGACCAACTCCTGTGCGCCGCGCTTCAGCGCCTCCCAGCCGTCATCGGACAGCGTACCCGCGCCCGCATCGCGTACGAGCGGCAGCACCTCCTCGCACACTGCACGGATCGTGTCGTGCTCCTCGACCAGCAGCGCGGCGACGTCGCCGTCGCCAGCCTGCTCCATGCGCGGGAACAACTCGCGCTCCTCGAAGCCGAAATGGCGCCCGATCTCGCCTTCGAGATGGCGCTGCAAACTGCGCGCAAGAATTTGCAACGCAGGATCGCGCGACGCACCGGACCGCGGCGCGCGCGCGAACGCCTGCTCGATGCGGCCGAAAAGCTCGAGGCTCGCCCGGTGCTCCTCGTCGAGCGCGTGGCTCACCTGCCCCCTGATCGTCATCTCCACCCCCACTCCGGGTTGCGGCACCACAATACCGGGCAAGGCATGGCGCTGGCATTGATTGACGTCAACCAATTGCGCGGGCTAGCTGCGCCGGTGGGGATCGATTCTCGCTACCAGGGTCATCATGAACGTGCAGTAGGCCAGCGCTCCGGCGACGCCGGTCGCCGCCGCGGCCCGGGCGACCCACATGCTGTCGGCGAACACGGCCACGACGAGCAACCCCAGCGCGGCGAGATGGCAGCCAAAGTGAATCGCCAGCGACCGCTCGTCGGTCAGCGACGAGGGCGTCGGTGGCCGGCCTTCGCCGGCAACAGCGTGCATCGACGCCAGGAACGGCGCGATCCGCTGCAGCACGCCGAGCAGGAACGTCATCAACCAGCCCACGATGAGCGCCAGCCCGAACAGCGTCGCCGCGCCGTCGAACGACGCACCCAGCTCGAACGCCATCGCAATGACCAGACTCGCCACCAGCATGCCCCAGGCGAGACGGATCAGCGCGAACGACCGGCCGAGCGTGCGGCGCATGCCCTCGCGCAAGGCGTTCCCCATGAGCACGAGGTGCACGGCGACCGCGCCCAGACCCGCGGCGATCGCCCCGATGCGAAGCGGCCGCACCGCAATTCCGAACCCCGCGCACGCCGCTAGCGCCAGCGCAATCGCCGCGAGCGCAAAAGAGGTGAGCGCCCATCGCTCGTCGGGTGCGGTGGAAAGCGCGAGCATCGGTACCAGGAGGTACGAAAGCCCGAGCGAGAGCATGCCCATGACGCCGTACGCGCCGAACACTACATGCAGTGCGAGCGCGGTGCGGTGGTCGAGAATCGGCCAACCCGCATAGGCGAGCGCAAGCGCCAGCGCGGTTGCGATCACCACGGTCAGGGAAACCAGCGCAACCCAGCCGTGCGCGACGACGACGGGCATGCCGCGCGCACCGACGAGGTTCACTACGAGCAGCATCGCGTAGATGGTCAGCGCCAAGGTCACGGCGAGCGCACCCGCGGCAAGCAGCCACGGTATCGAAGCGCCCATGCCGACCGCCACCGCAGCCACGCCTGGCGCGTGCAACCACCAGATCGTGGCCGGCCCGCGCCGCGTGTACACCGGCTGACGCGTCGCCACGGGCATCAACTGCAGGCTGGCGCCGATCGCCGTCATCAGCAACACGCCGAGTGTGACCAGATGCAATGCAGCAAGCGGCCAGCCCAGGCCGCCGGCGAACCGGGGTAGCGCATCGGCCCCGGCCAGCAGCGCAAGCCACGCGAGCAGGTGATAAGCGACTGCGGCGCCGAAATAACGGAACGGAATCGAGAATGGAAGCAGACGGCCCTTCGCACCGGAAAGCAACGGCTGGTTCGAGCGGCTCACGGCAGGCGCTCGAGCCTCAGGCGAACCTCGCCCGGCTCGGCGTCGATCCGTTCCGCGGTCCAGCCGATTTCGGCCAGCTCCGGGTACAGCATCCGCGGGTCGCGCTCGTGATGCACGATCACCGGCGTTACCTCACGCAACCCGTGGACCAGCGCGAGGATCGCGACCAGCGGCTCGGGTGCGGGCAGGCCGCGCACGTCGATGTGGATGCCATCCGGCTCGACCCAGTGCCTGATCATGTCATCGATCGTACTGCGGTGTGGAGCATGGCATCACTCCGGCGCCTCAAGCGCCTGGGCCCCGACGATCAACTTCAGCACTTCGCTCGCGCCCTCGTAGATGCGAAGCGCCCGGATCTCGCGGTACAGCCGCTCGACCGTTACCCCGCGCACCACGCCGAGGCCGCCGAACAGCTGCACCGCGGCGTCGATCACTTGCTGCGCCGATTCGGTTGCGAACAGCTTCGCCATCGACGCCTCGCGCGTCACGCGGCTGCCCAGCGCGTCCTTGGTCCACGCAGCGCGGTAGACGAGCAGCGCCGAGGCGTCGATCAACACCGCCATCTCACCGACTTTGGCCTGCGTGAGCTGGAACTCGGCAAGCGCGCGCCCGAACATGCGGCGTTTGCGTGCACGCGCGACGGCCTCGTCGGCGGCGCGACGCGCAAACCCCAGCGCCGCGGCTCCGACAGTCGAACGAAATACGTCGAGCGTGCTCATCGCGATGCGAAAGCCCGCGCCGGGCGCCGCAAGCAGGCGATCGCCACCCACGCGGCATGACGTCAGGCGCAGCGTGCCTAGCGGGTGCGGCGCGCTTGCATCGATGCGTTCCGACGCGTCCAGGCCGCGCGTGTTGGCGTCGATGACGAACGCCGACAGGCCCTTCGAAGGTTTTTCGGCGTGCGCGTCGGTACGCGCGAACACGATGTAGAAGTCGGCCAGCCCGCAGTTTGAAATCCACGTCTTCACCCCGTCGAGCCGCCAGCCGTCGCCGTCGCGCACCGCGGTCGTCGAGATCGCCGCAACGTCCGAGCCCGCATCGGGCTCGGACAATGCGAATGCGGCAATGCGCGTGCCCGCGACAACGCCGGGCAGCCACGCCCGCTGCTGTGCCTCGTTGCCAGCAAGCGTGATCGGCGCGCTGCCAAGTCCCTGCATCGCGAACGCGAAGTCGGCGAGGCCGTTGGCCCGAGCGAGCGTCTCACGTGCGAGGCAGAGGCTCCGCACGTCGACCTGTGCACGCGAGCCGCCGTAGGCCGCGGGCACGCAGGCGCGCAGCAGGCCGGCGTCGCCTAGCGCGCGCACCAGGTTGCCGACGCAACGGTACACGGCATCGAGGTCGCCTTCGGCGCCGTCCAGCAGCGGCGGCAGCGCACGCGCCACCCAGCCTTCCAGGTCGGCGGCGAACGCACGGTGGCCGTCGTCGAAGAACGGCCAGGCGAGGAAGCTGCGGTCGGACATCTCGATGGGAGCCCGTGCCTCAGTTGCCCTCGAACACCGGCTTCGCCTTGGCGACGAACGCGTGGTAGGCGCGCTCGAAGTCCTTCGTCTGCATGCAGATTGCCTGCGCCTGCGCCTCGGCCTCGATGCACTCGCCCAGACCCGAGCTCCATTCCTGCCAAAGCATCGTCTTGGTCATCGCGTGACCGAAGGACGGGCCGTCCGCGAGGCTTTGCGCCATCGAGGTCGCCTCGTCGAGCAGCGTTTCGGGCGCGACCAGCCGGTTGTGGAAGCCGAAGCGCTCGGCCTCTTCGCCACCGACGACGCGTCCCGTGTAGAGCAGGTCGGCCGCGCGCGACAGGCCGATCAATCGCGGCAACAGCGTGCACGCGCCCATGTCCGCGCCGGCAAGGCCGACGCGCACGAACAGGAACGCGAGCTTGCTGCGCGCGGTGGCAAAGCGCAAGTCCGACGCGCACGCAATCATCGCTCCGGCGCCGGTGCATACGCCGTCGATCGCCGCCACGATTGGCTGCGGGCATTCCCGCATCGCCTTCACCAGCTCGCCGGTCATGCGCGTGAAGCGCAACAAGCCGGGCATGTCCATCGCGACCAGCGGGCCGATGATCTCGTGCACGTCGCCGCCCGAGCAGAAGTTGCCGCCCTCGCCCGTGAACACAACCGCCTTGATGTCGCTCGCATGCGCCATCTCGCGAAACAGCGCGCCGAGTTCCGCGTAGGACTCGAAGGTCAGCGGGTTCTTGCGGTCGGGACGGTTCAGCATGATCGTCGCCACCTTGCCCTTGGTGGTGTAGCGGAAGTGTGACGCCTGGTACTTTGCGAGTTGGACCTGCTGCATGCTTGTCTCCTGAATTTCAGCCGACCATCGTCAGCCCGCCGCTGACGCTCAAGACCTGGCCGGTGATGTAGTTAGACTTCTCGCCGGCGAAGAACACCACCGCATCGGCAACCTCGGACGGCTGCGCGAAGCGGCGCAGCGGAATCGCCTTCTTGAACGCCTCGAGGTGGCTTTCGGGCACGGCCGCGAGCAGCGGCGTGTCGGTGGGTCCCGGGCAGACGCAGTTGACGTTGATGCCGTAGCGCGCGGTTTCACGCGCGAGCGACTTGGTGAACGCGATCAGGCCACCCTTGGCGGCGGCGTATACCGTTTCGCCGAGGCTGCCGACGCGCCCGGCGTCGCTCGCGATGTTGACGATGCGCCCGCTCTTGCGCTCGATCATGCGCGGCAGCAGCGCCTTGACCAGCGTCATCGGCCCAACCAGATTCAACCCGATCAGCTTTTGCCACAGCTCGGGCGTCCCTTCCCAGAACGGGTGGGTGCGCCCCCAGCCCGC
>JBKKAZ010000088.1:0-24183 GCA_046714435.1 Casimicrobiaceae bacterium | reverse complement strand
AGCACGAACTGCTGGTCGTCCTCGATCGGATACATCGCAGGATCGAGCCGCGGGAACAGGTACAGCGCCGCCTTCGGCTTGCTGCAGGTCACGCCCGGAATGGCCGTGATCAGCGAGTACGCGAGATCACGCTGCCGGGCGAGCCGACCACCCGGCGCCACCAGGTCGTTGATGCTCTGGTAGCCGCCGAGCGCGGTCTGGATCGCGAGCTGGCCCGGGACGTTCGCGCACAGCCGCATCGAGGCCAGGATGTTGAGTCCCTCGACATAGTCGCGCGCGTGGCGCTTCTCACCCGAAATCACCATCCAGCCGCTGCGGTAACCGCAGGCCCGGTAGTTCTTGGAAAGCCCGTTGAAGGTCAGCAACAGCACGTCGTCCGCGAGCGAGGCAATCGAGGTGTGCGAAGCGCCGTCGTAGAGCGTCTTGTCGTAGATCTCGTCGGCCAGCACGATCAGTTGATGCGTCCGCGCGATCTCGATCAGCTCGCGCAACATCGATTCCGGATAAAGCGCGCCGGTCGGGTTGTTCGGATTGATGATCACCAGCGCACGCGTGCGCGGCGTGATCTTCGCGCGCAGATCGGCGAGGTCCGGCAGCCAGCCCGAGGCCTCGTCGCAGCGATAGTGGCGCGGGTGGCCGCCAGCGAGGCTCACCGCCGCGGTCCACAGCGGATAGTCCGGCGCCGGGATCAGCACTTCGTCGCCGTCGTCGAGCAGCCCCTGCATCGACATCACGATCAGCTCGGAAACGCCGTTGCCGACGAAGATATCGTCGAGTTCGACCCCGGCGATGCCCTTGGACTGGCTGTACTGCATGATCGCCTTGCGCGCTGCGAACAGTCCCTTCGAATCGGAATAGCCCGACGCCTGCTGCAGGTTGACGATCACGTCGTGGCGCACTTCGTCCGGCGTGTCGAAGCCGAACGGCGCCAGGTTGCCGATGTTGAGCTTGATGATGTGGTGGCCTTCCTCCTCCATCAGCTTCGCGCGCTCGAGCACCGGGCCGCGGATGTCGTAGCAGACGTTGGCGAGCTTGCCGGACTTGCGGACGGTCTTGAGCGAGGTCTTCATGTGGCCAGCGCCGGAACCAGCAGGCCATCGCGTCGGAACATCTCCTTCACCCCGCGTACTGCCTGGCGAATCCTGTTTTCGTTCTCTATCAGCGCAAACCTCACGTGTCCATCTCCGTATTCGCCAAACCCGATGCCAGGCGACACCGACACCTTGGCGTCGGCGAGGAGCTTCTTGGTGAACTCGAGCGAGCCCGCAACGCGGTACGGCTCGGGAATGCGCGCCCACACGTACATCGAGGCCTTCGGTACCTCGACTTCCCATCCCGATTCCCGCAGCCCCTTGCACAGCACATCGCGCCGGCGCTGGTAGCGCTGCGCAATTTCCGCAACACAGTCCTGCGGCCCTTCGAGTGCCGCGATCGCCGCGACCTGGATCGGCGTGAACGTGCCGTAGTCGTGGTAACCCTTGATGCGCGCCAGCGCGGTGACCAGTTCGCGGTTGCCGACCATGAAGCCGACCCGCCAGCCCGCCATGTTGTAACTCTTCGACAGCGTGAAGAACTCGACCGCCACGTCGCGCGCGCCGGGAATCTGCAGGATCGAGGGCGCCTTCCAGCCGTCGAAGACGATGTCGGCGTAGGCGAGGTCGTGCACGATCCAGATGCCGTGGCGGCGGGCCAGCGCCACCAGCCTCTCGAAGAATGGAAGCTCGACGCACTGCGCGGTCGGGTTCGACGGGAAGTTGACGATCAATAGCTTCGGCTTCGGGTAGGAGAGCGCGATGGTCTGCTCGAGTTCGGCGAAGAAGTCGATGTCGGGCGCGATGGGCACCTGGCGGATGTCCGCGCCGGCGATGACCGGGCCGTAGATGTGGATCGGATAGCTCGGGTTCGGCACCAGCACCGTGTCGCCCTGGCCGAGCGTCGCCAGCGCGAGATGCGCGATGCCTTCCTTGGAGCCGATGGTCACGATCGCCTCGGTCTCCGGATCGAGATCGACGTCGTAGCGCTTCGCGTACCAGTGGCAGATCGCGCGCCGCAGCCGCGGGATTCCCTTCGACATCGAATAGCGATGAGTGTCGGGCCGCCGCACGGTCTCGATCAGCTTCTCGATGATGTGCGCCGGCGTGGGCCCGTCCGGATTGCCCATGCCGAAATCGATGATGTCCTCGCCGCGCCGCCGTGCCGCCATCTTGAGATCGGCGGTGATGCTGAACACATAGGGCGGCAGGCGCTTGAGGCGCGGAAAATCCGCAGAGGGAGCTTGGAGCATGTCGTCGTATGCGCCCGGAACCGTCCGAGCGACGAGGAACGAGAGAAGTTATAATCCTAACGAAAACGAGGGTTTACCGCAATGCACCATCGCCGGCCGCGCAGCCGCTCGTCGACTTCGAGCGACCTTTCGTGAAGTTCCATCTCTCGCGCGGCGAGGGCAACGTCATCACGGCCATGGGCGCGGGCTGGGTGCGGGTGGGCGCCGACGAGTTTCGCGACAGCGTCGTGATCGCGCCCGACGCCATCGTCAGGCCTTGGGCGAAGGGCGGCTTCGAAGGCCTCGCCGAGGACGATTTCGAACGCGTGAAGGCGCTTGCCCCGGAGATCGTGCTGCTCGGGACCGGCAGTCGCCAGCGCTTCCCGCATCCGCGCCTCTACCGCGCGCTCATCGATGCGAACATCGGCGTCGAAGTGATGGACAGCGCGGCGGCCGCACGAACTTACAACATCATCGCCGCCGAAGGCCGGCGCGTCGCTGCGGCGCTGATCCTGCCCTGACGGCGACGCCGGATCAGCACTGGATCGTCGTCTTGCAGTAGTTTGCGAGTTCGCGCACTTCCGCGGTCGCGCCAACCGGCCGTTTCGCCTTGTCGACGCCGTAATCGATCCCGAGCTTGACCTCGTACTTGTGGAAAAAGCGGTCGAACTGCTCGGCGCCGACGGTCCCGATTGCGTAGAGCTCGTCGGCCGCCGCGTCGTGCTCGAGCAGCACCGCGGCAAGCGGCTGCGGGGCCGGTCCCGACACCACGCGAGCGCCCCGCGCGGGATCGTAGACGCTATGGTCGGCGCAACAGTGGATGACCGACCCGCTCGAGGTCGCCGAGCGATCCTTCTGGTAGCGGATGAACGAAACTTCGCGCGTCGGATAGGCGAGCTGGTGCGCGCAAATGGCGGAAAACGCGACCACCGCGCGGTCGGGTCCCACGCCACCGCTCCACGCGTACTGGCTGCCGTCTTCGCGCTTGAGCGCCGCTTGCGGTGTTACCGCGCGTGGAAGGCGCAGCAGGAAGCACGGCGTGGATGCATACGGGTAGTGGAAAACGTAGTTGGTCTCGCGCTCGAGCAAGCGTGGACGGATGCTCGTTCCGCGGGGGTCGATCAGGCGGGTGCGGGTGTACAGGCGCGGCGACACGTTGGCCCAGGCATCGGCGAGCGAATCGAGCGCCACCGCACTGGAAACCGCTGCGCACGATCCCAGGAACTCCCGGCGCTTCATCACCCCGCCGCCATTACGCCGCGATCAGCTCGCGCAGGTGCTCGGCTGCGCTGCGCCCGAGCGCCGACAGCGCGTAGCCGCCCTCGAGCGTGGACACGATGCGTCCGTCGCCGTGGTTGCGGGCGACCGCCAGAAGTTCGCGCGTCACCCACGCGTAATCGGCCTCCGAGAAATTGAGCCCCGCGAGCGGATCCTCGCGATGTGCGTCGAAGCCCGCGGAGATCATCACCAGCTGCGGCTGGTGCCGCTCGAGCGCAGGCAGCCAGTGGCGGGTCACCGCCGCGCGGAACGCCTCGCTGCCGCTTCCGGGCGCGAGCGGCACGTTGACCATGTTTCGACCGAGGGGTTCGGTGCCCGAGTACGGATACAGCGGATGCTGGAAAGTCGAAACCATCAGCACGCGCTCGTCGCCGGCGAAGATCTCCTCGGTGCCGTTGCCGTGGTGCACGTCGAAGTCGACGACGGCGATGCGCTCGATCCCGTGCGTGGCGAGCGCGTGCGCGATGCCGACCGCGACGTTGTTGAACAGGCAGAAGCCCATCGCCCTCTGGGTCTCGGCGTGGTGGCCCGGCGGGCGCACCGCACAGAATGCGTTGGCGCACTCGCCGCTCATCACCAGGTCCACCCCCAGCACGGCCGCGCCCGCGGCGTGCCGGGCTGCGGTCAGCGAATGCGGGCAAAGCGCGGTGTCGGGGTCGAGGTAGTTCAACCCGGCCCGGGGTACCGCGCCTTCGACCCGATCGACGTGGTCGCTGTCATGCACCCGCTCCAGCTGTTCGCGCGTCGCTGCAGGGGCCGAGTATTGGCGCAGCAACCCGTCGAGTCCGGCGGCGATCAGCCGCTCACCGATCGCCATCAGCCGTTCGGGACATTCGGGGTGGTGCGGACCCATCTCGTGCAGCAGGCACGACGGATGGGTGATATAGGCAGTCGGCACGGCGTGGCGGCGGAAGCGTTGATGATTACCGTCGGCGAGCGGATTCGACGCGATTGGCGCCCGCGGCCCCTGTCTGGCCGCCCGCAGCCGCCAAACGGAGTGTAACCCGCGCCTGCCGGTGCTGACGAGCGCCCGCGCGGCACGTTACAGTCGCCTTTCACCCTCCCATTCGGCGGTGCCGCTACCTTCAGGCGCCGCGCGCCTATGACCGTCCGCTCCGCGACGCACGTCGTTCCAGTCACGGCCCGCCTTGCCGGCGTGCTGCAGCAGCTTGGCCAAGTCATCGTCGGCAAGCGGGAACCGCTCGAGCTCGCGCTCGCCTGCCTGCTTGCGCGCGGACATCTGTTGATCGAGGACATCCCCGGGGTGGGCAAGTCCACGCTCGCGCACGCACTGGCCGCAACGCTCGGCCTGCGCTATTCGCGGATCCAGTTCACCAGCGACCTGCTGCCGGCCGACGTGCTCGGCGTGTCGATCTTCGACGAGCGTGCGCAGACGTTCCGGTTCCATCCCGGCCCCGTGTTCACGTCGGTGGTGCTTGCCGACGAAATCAATCGCGCGCCGCCTAAGACCCAGAGCTCGCTGCTCGAGGCGATGGAAGAGCGCCAGGTGTCGCTCGACGGCCAGACGCGGGCCCTGCCGGAGCCGTTTTTCGTCATCGCCACGCAGAACCCGGTCGAACAGATCGGCGCCTACCCGCTGCCGGAGTCGCAGCTCGACCGCTTCCTCATGGCGATCGAGCTTGGCTATCCCGATCCCACCGCCGAACGCGAATTGCTGACCGGTGGCGATCGCCGCGCGCGCATTGCCGAGCTCGGTGCGCTCGCGGATCCGGTAACGCTCGTCGAATGGCAGCGCGAAGCGGCCGGCGTGCACGTTGCGCCGGCGCTGCTCGACTACGTGCAGGCGCTGATCGCCGCGAGTCGCGGCAGCGGCGGGGCCGATGCGGGTGCCCGCCGCGGACTCTCGCCTCGTGCCGGGCTGATGTTGCTCGCGGCAGCCCGCGCCTGTGCGCTGATCGGCGGCAGGCCGATGGTGCTGCCTGAGGACGTCCAGCGCGTGTTCCCGGCCGTCGCCGGGCACCGGCTCGCCGGCGGTGCGCGCGCCGGCGCGCTGCAGGCGCAGGCGCTGATCCGCACCGTCGCGCTCGCATAGTCGCGCATTACACCGTCCCCCGCTTCGAACGATGTGCGTGTGGTCATGCACGAAATGACCAGCAAGTTCGCCCCCGGCGCATCGCGACGGGGGCGTCTAATCCCTCGTGGGTTCTTGTTTGCCCGCTGGCGGGCCCGCGTGTTCCGTCACTTGCCCGCCGACGGCGGCGGCGTGACGCTCACGCACTCGCGCATCTACATCCTGCCCAGCAGGCGCGGACTGGCGGTCATCGCCGCGACGGCGGTGATGCTGGTCACCTCGATGAACTATAGCCTCGCGCTCGGATTTGTCGCGACGTTCCTGGTCAGCGGCCTCATCGGTGCCGCACTGCTGCACACGTTTCGCAACCTCTCCGGACTGATCGTGCGCCCCGGCAGCGCCGGGGAAGCCTTTGCTGGCGGCCACCTGCCGTTCTCGCTGTCGCTCGGCGGCGGCGCACGCGCGCGCACGGCGATTTCGATTGCTGCGCGCGGCGGGGCCGTGCAGACCGTCGACGTCGAGGCAGACAGCATCGGTTCGGTGGAATTCGAAGTCGACGCACCTCGCCGCGGCCGCGTACCGCTGGGTCGCGTCACCATCCATTCGGACTATCCGCTCGGCCTGTGGCGCGGCTGGGCGTACGCGCACTTTCCCGCGGTCGGCATCGCCTACCCCGTTCCGGAAGCGGGCGCACCGCCGCTGCCTCGCGGCGCGCTCGGTGCCGACGCGACCGCGCAGGGCCGTGCCGAGGACGCCGATCTTGCGGGACTGCGCGAGTACCAACGCGGCGATCCGTTGCAGCGCATCGCGTGGAAAGCGGTGGCGCGCGGCGCAGGCTGGTACACGAAGTTGTTCGACGGCGCCGGTGGCGGCGGTCCGATACGTCTCGACCTCGAAAGCCTGCCGGCTACGCTGTCCACCGAGCAGAAGCTGTCCCGACTCACGGCCTGGGTGCTTGCCTGCGAGCGCGCGACCCGTGGCTATGCGCTTTCACTGCCAGGAACGCGCATCGCTGCCGGGCAGGGTCGGGAGCATCGGCGCGCGGTGCTGACGGCACTCGCGCGCCACGACGAGGCGCCGCGATGAACCTCGTCAGCGCAATGCGCCGCAAGGCGCGCTCGCGTCCGTCGGTGTCGCTTTCGGCCCCGCAGATCCGCTGGCTCGGCGCGCTGCTGCTCGCCGTCCAGCTTCCCCAGGCGCCGCACCTGCCGATGTGGGCGGCCGGGTTCGGCATCGCGCTGGTTATCGTGCGCCTGTGGCTGCTGACCCGCGACCGCGCGCGCCCCGAGTCCGCGGCCGCGCGGATTCCGTCGTGGGCGCTCGTGCTGTTCGCCATCGCGGCGGCCCTGCTCGTTCGCGCCTCGTATGGCTACCTGGTGGGCCGCGATCCGTCGGTCGCGTTCCTGTTCGTCCTGGTCGGAATCAAGTTCGTTGAAGCACGATCGGCGCGCGACGGTACCTTGCTGGTGTGCCTGGCGGCGTTCATGACCATCACGCCGTTCCTGTTCGTGCAGTCGCCTCTCGCCGCGCTGGCTATGTTGCCCGCGTTGCTCGCACTGGGGGGCGCATTGTCGTCGCTCGCCGCACGCACGCCGCGCTCGCTGCAGGCGTCGGCGCCGCGCGCCGCGCTCGCCACCACCGGCAGGATGATGCTGCAGGGTCTGCCGCTCGCCGCGCTGCTGTTCCTGCTGTTCCCGCGGCTGGTGGGTCCGCTGTGGGGATTGCCGCACGCGACCCGCGCGACGACCGGTCTTTCCGAGTCGATGTCGCCGGGAATGATCGCGGAGCTCACGCAGGAAGACTCGGTGGCGCTGCGCGCTGACTTCACCGGCATGCCGCCGCCGCCGTCGAAGCGCTACTGGCGTGGACCGGTACTGTCCCGCTTCGACGGCACGACCTGGTCCACTTCGTACCAGCGCAGCGAAGGCACACCGGTTCGCGATGGCAGCCAGGCGCTAAGCTACACGGTGACGCTGGAACCCAACGAGCGTCCCTGGCTGTTCGCGCTTGAACTGCCCGCGGCGCTGCCGAGCATGGCGAACGATCTGCCGCTCGCCGAGGTCATGCTCACGCGCGATCAGCAGCTACTCCTGCGCCGCCCGGTCGGCCAGGTGATGCGCTACACGCAGCGCTCGCTGCTGCGCGACCGCTACCCGGCCGGGCCGACCGAAATCGCCGAGCAGCTGCGGCTGCCCCCGCTGGCGAACCCCCGCACGCGCGAGTTCGCGCAGGCGCTAAGGGAACGTCACCCCGACGACCGGGACTACATCGACGCGGTGCTCACGCATTTTCGTGTCGAGGATTACACCTACACGCTGGCGCCGGGTGTGGTGCATGCACGCGATCCGGTGGACGGCTTCCTGTTCGATTCGCGGCGCGGCTTCTGCGAGCACTACGCCAGCGCGTTTGCCGTGCTCCTGCGCGCCGCGGGGATTCCCGCGCGCATCGTGACCGGCTATCAGGGCGGTGAGGTGAACCCGCGCGGCAACTACCTGATCGTGCGTCAGTCCGACGCGCACGCCTGGGTCGAGGCGATCGTCGACGGGCAGTGGCAGCGCTTCGATCCCACCGGCGCGGTATCGCCGCTCAGGATCGAATCGGGCATCGCGCACGCGCTCCCCGATGCGCTCGAGCTGCCGCTGTTCGCGCGCTTGAACAGCGGGCTGCTCAAGGACGCGCAATGGGTGGTCGACGCGCTCAACCATGCGTGGCGGCGCCATCTGCTCGGCTTCGACCGCAACCGCCAGCAGGCGTTGTTGCACACGCTTAATCTCGACCCGGGCGAACCCTGGCAGGTGGCAAGCGTCATCGCGATCGGCATCGCCGCATGGATGGGTGTCGTGCTCGCCTGGATGGCGTGGCGGCGCAACCGGCAGGAACGCGCGGCGACGCTCTGGAGCGAGGTTTGTTCGCGACTCGCCCGCGCCGGCCTGCCTCGCGAGCCGCACGAAGGGCCGCTGGCGTTCAGTTCGCGCGCCGGCGACCGCTGGCCGGATTATGCGATCGCCTTTCACGCGATCGGCGAATCGTATGCGAAGCTCAGGTACGGCCGGATCGCGCATCGCGAACGCCATGCGCTGATCTCGACGCTGGAACGCGCTGCCGAAGTGCTTCCCGCAGCAGCAGCGCTGCGGACCGCGCCTGCCTGACATCCGGCGGGCCTCCGAAGCCGAAGGGAACGCGAGGTAGCGTCAGTCCGGGGCAAAAAACCAGACGGTCCGGATCAGGCCCTGGGCCACCTCGTAGACGGCAGCCGCTTCGAACGGCGTCTCGCGAACGCCGGCGATGCGTTCGTGATCGATGACCTTGTTGCCCAGTACGATGCGCTTCATGACCTCCGCGTGAAGCCCGGGCCGGCTGAAGCGCTGCGTCCGGTAGTACTCGGCGAACGCCGTCTTGCCTTCGATCGCAGGCTCCTGCGCCGGCGGACGAAAGACCCGGATCGCGTTGGCATACAGCGCGATGAAGCGCTCGAGGTCGCGCGCGTTGTAGGCCTCGAGCTGCTGTTGTACGACGGCTTCGGGACTCATCGGCCGAACTCCTGCAATGGAGCGGAGGCTTGGAAAAGCAGAGTCAGACTCGACTTTCACGCTTGATTGGATCGAAGCCGGGCCGCGTCCGAAAGTCGAGTCTGACCCTGCTTTTCATGGACGCCTTTTGCATCGGCCTGCTACGCAGGCGGCAGGTACTTGAGCGGATCCGCCGGCCGGCCGAGTCGCCGGATTTCGAAGTGCAGCTTGACCTGGTCGGCGTCGGTCGATCCCATCTCGGCGATCTTCTGGCCGCGGGTGACCTGCTCGCCCTCCTTCACCACGATTTCACGGTTGTGCGCGTACGCGGACAGGTAGGTGTTGTTGTGCTTGACGATGACCAGCTTGCCGTAGCCGCGAAGCCCGGAACCCGCGTACACGACCCGGCCAGGCGCGCTGGCAACCACCGGCTGACCCGCCACGCCGGCGATGTCGATGCCCTTGAGATTCGCGGTGTCCGAGAATCCCGTGACCAGCTTGCCCTTGACCGGCCAGGTCCACTCCAGTTCGTCAGCCACGTCGCCCGGCGCGCGCGACGGCGGCGCATTCGCGACCATCGGCGCCAGCGAGGTGGAAGGCGGTGTCGTTGCGGGCGCCGGCGCAGCAGCGACAGAGGCCGCGCCCGCCGCACGCGCCGGCTCGGCCCGCGTAGGCTGCATCGTGTCCGCGGGCGGCGCTCGCGCCATGTCGCGCGCCAGCTGTTCCGAGTACGGCTCCTTCACGGCTTTCGGCGATACCTTCATGGTTTCGGTGTTGCGCGTGCCCACCGGCGCGGTGGTCACCGTCGCCGCGACCGGCGCGCTGCGCGACTCCTGGACTGGCGCCGCGCTTCTCAGCGGCGCCGTTGTCACGCCGGTCGCCGGGTCGGAAAGCGTCGCCGTTTCGACGCCGGCCCCCGCATCGCCCGGCGAGCGAAGCCGCAGGACCTGCCCGACCAGGATCAGATTGGGATTGTCGATGCCGTTCCACGCGGCAAGCTCGCGATAGTCGAGTCCGTATTCGAGTGCGATCGCCTGCAGCGTATCGCCGCGCTTCACCGTGTAACTGGACGGCCGCCAATCCCCCTGCGCGACCGCGCCCGGCGACATCGGTGCGCTGGCGGGAGGCGGTGCCTGTCCGCGCGTCGGCGCGCGACGATCCTCGACCGGCGCCGCAGTGCGCGTGGTGCAACCCGCAACCACGATGATCAGTGCGATGCACGCGGCGTTGACGAGCGCTGTGGCAAGGCGGCGGGGAACCGGCATGGGATCAGGCGTGCGGGCGCTTCCCGGAAGACGCGCCTGCAACGGAAAAGTTCACGCGCGGCCGGGCAGAAGTGGAACGAATCTTACCGCATCGAACGTCTGCTCCCGGATTCCCGCGGGCGTCGAGTCGATCACGGTGAGCCGCTGCACGCCCGGTTCGTCACGGCTCGCGAGCGGCAGCACCATGCGTCCACCGGGCTTGAGGTGTTGCATCAGCGACGGCGGCACATGAGTCGCGCCTGCCGTTACAATGATCGCATCCACCAGCAGGTCCTCGCCCAGCTCGGCGCTGCCGTCCCCGTGCTTGAGGCGCACGTTGTCCACGCGCAGCGACTTCAGGTTGCGCCGCGCCTTGGCGACCAGCGCAGCGATGCGCTCGACCGTGTAGACCGTCTTCGCCAGCTGCGAGAGCACCGCCGTCTGGTAGCCGCAGCCGGTCCCGATCTCGAGGACGCTGTCGAGATCGTGGCCGTTTCGCGCCAGTTCGGTCATGCGCGCGACCACCCAGGGCTGCGAGATGGTCTGCCCGCTGCCGATGGGCAGCGGCGTGTCCTCGTAGGCGCGGATCGCGAGCGCCTCGTCGACGAAAATGTGGCGCGGTATCGCGTTCATTGCAGCCAGCACGACCTCGTCGCGAATGCCATCGGCGCGTAAACGCTCGATCATGCGCACGCGGGTACGCGTCGAGGTCATGCCGATGCCGTCGAACCGGCTGCCGCCGGCGTTCATGGGATTCCCGCTGCTAGCGGGCGAACCACGCGCTGACCTCCGCCATCTGGTCGCGGTTGGTGAGGTCCACCTGCAGCGGTGTAACGGATACGTAGCCGCTTTCGGTGGCGTGGAAGTCGGTACCCTCGCCGGCATCGGCGGCCGGTCCCGCGGCGCCGATCCAGTAGACGGTGTCGCCGCGAGGACTCTTCGCCGGGATGACGTCTTCCGCCTTGTGACGGCGGCCGAGCCGCGTGATCCGCGTCCCCTTGATCTCGGCCGCGGGCAGGTCGGGAACGTTGACATTGAGCAGCCAGCAGCCCGCCGGGTTCCGGGCGTGGCGCTCGATCAATTCGACCGCCACACCCGCGGCGGTCTCGAAATGCCGCCCCGCCTTCGACGCGAGCGAAATCGCGATCGCCGGAATGCCCAGCAGGTAGCCTTCGGTCGCGGCGGCGACCGTACCCGAGTAGATCGTGTCGTCGCCCATGTTGGCGCCGAGATTGATTCCGGACACGACCACATCGGGGAGCCGGTCGAAAAAACCGGTGACCGCGAGATGCACGCAATCGGTCGGCGTGCCGTTGACGAACAGGAAGCCGTTCGGCGCGCGGCGCACCATCAGCGGCCGGTCGAGCGTGAGTGAATTCGATGCGCCGCTGCGGTCGCGCTCCGGTGCGACCACGGTGATTTCATGGCGCTGGCGGAACACGGCCGCGAGATGCTCGATCCCGGGCGCGAAGTAACCGTCGTCGTTGGAGATCAGGATGCGCATCGGAGCGAACTCCGCCCCGGCGCGTTGGGAGCGGGCGGTCCGCACCTTGAGCGAAAGCCGCGGTCGATTATAGCCTTTCGGATGCGGCCTGCCCGCGCGCCGCCGGTCGGCGCCCCTATAATCGACGCATGCGAATCGCGGCAACGTTGCAACGCACGCGGGCTGGAACGCCGGCCGCAACGCCGTGCTGAGCAACACGCGCGGCCGAGTGGTTGTGTGCGCGATCGTGCTGGCCGCTGTCGCCGCCTTGCCGGTGATCGCGGTCATCGCGCGCGGCATCGCACCTGGCGCTGCGGCGACCTGGGCGCATCTCGCGGCGACGGTGCTGCCCGACTATGTTGCCAATACGCTGATCCTGGTGGTGCTGGTGGGCATCGGAGCCGGCGTCGGTGGAACGGCGACTGCATGGGTGATCGCCAACCGGCGCTTTCCCGGCGCAGCGATCTTCGACTGGGCGTTGCTGCTGCCGCTCGCGATGCCGGCCTATGTGATGGCGTACGCGTACACCGATACCCTGCAATTCGCCGGTCCGGTCCAGAGCGCGCTTCGCGAGTTTTTTGGCTGGAGTCGCGCCGACTACTGGTTCCCTGACGTGCGCAGTGTCGCTGGCGCAGCGGCGATGTTCGTGTTCTCGCTCTATCCCTACGTCTACCTGCTGGCGCGCACGGCATTCGTCGAGCGACCTCCCGCGCTGATCGAGGCCGCACGAACGCTCGGCGTGGGACAGCGCGGCGTGTTCTGGCGGGTCGAGTTTCCGCTGGCGCGGCCGGCAATCGCGGGCGGCGTCGCGCTGGTGCTGATGGAAACGCTCGCGGATTACGGCACCGTCGCGTACTTCGCCGTCGACACCTTTACCACCGGCATCTATCGCGCCTGGTTCTCGCTCGGCGATCGCACCGCGGCGGCGCAGCTTGCCACACTGTTGCTGGTCTTTGTCGTGGCCGCGCTGATGATCGAGCGCGCGTCCCGGCGCGCCGCTCGCGTGGCCGGCGGACCGCGTGGCCGCACGGTTGCGCTCGCGACCAAGCCAGCGCTGACCGGCGTGCGTGCGTGGGTCGCAGTAGTGGCGTGCTCGATTCCACTCGCCATAGGTTTTCTGATACCGGTAGTGCTGCTGGTGCGCCTGCTCGCGTCTGGGGCCGAACCCGACTTCGCGCGCTTTGCGCAGTGGGCCTGGAACAGCCTTCGTGTCGCGGCGATGGCGGCGACACTCGCCGTTTCCCTCGCCATCCTGGTGGCTTACGCGGCCCGGCTGGCGCCCGGTGCCGTCACGCGATTGGCCAGCCGACTGCTGACGCTCGGCTACGCCGTTCCGGGGACGGTGCTCGCGGTGGGTGTACTGCTGCCGTTGGGCGCGCTCGATCACTGGTTTGCCGAAACAGTTCGCGGCGCCACCGGAACCAGCCCGGGCCTGGTTCTCACCGGTTCGGTGTTCGCGCTGCTCTACGCGTACCTGGTGCGCCATTTCGCCGTCGGCTGGAACGGCGTGGAGCCGGGCTTTGCACGGATCACGCCGGCGATGGACGCCGCGGCGCGCAGCCTCGGCGCGACTGCCGGGGAAACGCTGCGTCGGGTCCACCTTCCGCTGCTCACCCGAAGCGCCGCCGCAGCGTTTCTGCTGGTGTTCGTCGACGTGATGAAAGAGCTGCCGGCCACGCTGGTCCTGCGCCCGTTCAATTTCGACACGCTCGCGACCCAGACCTACCAGTTTGCGCGCGACGAGCGGCTAGCCGAGGCAGCGCTGCCCTCGCTTGCGATCGTCCTGGTCGGGCTGGCGCCGATACTGCTGCTGGCGCGTACCTCGCGGCGGGTTTCCGGTTCGGGATCCTGATCCGGGGCAAGCGAGGCTCGGGGGCGCGCGCAGCCTCGCCGCAACCATCGGCGTCAGCGCCATCCCGCGCGATCGGCGAGCTTCTGCGCCACCACGATGTTGTCGCCGAGCGTAGCGATGGGCAACGCGTCGGGCTTGAAGCTGCCCATCTTTTCCAGCGCCGGATTGTGCACGCTCACGCCTTTCACCGCGGGCCACTCGTTGTTGCCGTCGGCGAAGTAGATCTGGGCCCGGTCACTCGCCAGATATTCGAGAAAGCGGATCGCGTTGGCACGATGCTGCGCGTGCCGGGCCACACCGCCGCCGGAGATGTTGACGTGCGTGCCCACGCCCTCCTGGTCCGGCCAGACCATCGCCGTCTTCGCCACGATGGCCTGCTCGTCGGGCCTGGAGGAGCGCAGCAGGCGCGCGTAGTAATAGCTGTTCGACAGGGCGACGCCGCATTCGCCCGCGGCGACAGCCTTGATCTGGTCGGTGTCCCCCCCCTGGGGCTTGCGGGCCATGTTCGCAACCAGACCCTTCGCCCAGGCCTCGGCCTTGGCCTCACCGAGATGCGCGATCTGTGCGGCGATCAGCGACAGGTTGTAGGGATGGCCGCCGGATCGCGAGCAGACCATGCCGCGCAGCTTCGGGTCGGCGAGGGCCACGTAACTCGCGATGTCGGCCGGCTTCACCAGGGCCGGGTTGTAGACCAGCAGGCGGCCGCGGCTCGAGAACCCGAACCAGGCACCGTCCGGATCGCGCATCGACGCCGGAATGCGCTCGGAGAGCGCGGCGGAATTCACGAACTGGAACAGGCCGAGCTGCTTCGCCTGCGCGAGCCGCGCTGCATCGACGATCAGCAACACATCCGCGGGACTGTTCGCCCCCTCGCCTTTCAGCCGCTCGAGCAGCTGATCGTCGCCCGCCTCGATGCGGTTGATCCGGATGCCGGTGTCGCGGCTGAAATTCGAGTACAGCGCCTCGTCCGTCTGGTAATGACGCGCCGAGTAAAGGTTGAGCACCGCCTCGTCGGCGGCGTCCACGGCCAGCGAAGGCACAGTGATCGCTAGCGCCAGAGTCAACGCTCTGAAGCGGGCTGTGCGGTTGTTCATGGCTTGGTTTCCTGTGAAAGGGTCTGGGTACTAAACGCTACCCGGGAAGGCCTCTAAAGTAAATACGAATGCGAATCGTTCTTATTATTGTTTGCGCAGGATCAACGACTCCCGGCAGAGGGCATCGCCATGCCTTGCTAATAGATGTCATAATTATCTAAATACGATCAAAAGCAGCCATATTCGTTCATTGATCCACGCACCCTTCGGCGATTGCCCGATGACGCGCCTAGGCACTCGGTGAAAGTCGGGGAAGCGCACCGACGACCATGACCGACTCCGCGTTCCGGCCCGACGTCGAGGGCACCTCGTCAGAAACCGGCTGCGCCCGGTGAGTGTCCGCGAGTCCTCCGCTGCAATCGTCTCGTGAGCGTGGTCGCAGCAACTCGGATTGCCCAAGGCGTCCTGGCGATGCCGCGATCGCCCCCGCCGGCGCCGCCCGGCCTTGCAAGGCACGACCGGTCGCTACAATGCCGGAGCGCATGCAGACTACAGCGATGTCCGACGCCCTTGCCGCCCACGCGCGCTCGCTCGCCAGCGCCAGCCTGACCGACCTGTTCGCGAACGATCCTTCACGGGCCGCCCGCCTGGCCCTGGAATGGGGCGAGTGGCACGTCGACTTCAGCAAGGAACGGATCACCGAGTCGGCACTGGATTCGTTGCTCGCCCACGCCGAGTCGATCGGGGTTGCGCACTGGATCGAGGCACTGTTCGTCGGCGAGCGGGTCAACCTGTCCGAGAGGCGCCCGGCACTGCACACGGCCCTCCGCCAGCAGGACGACGCGCCGGTCCGGGTCGGGGGGCGCGATGTGCTCCCGGCAATTCGTGAGGGACAGCGTGGCATGCGGGCCGTCGCCGAGGCGCTGCGCGGCGGCACCTGGCGGGGCGCGACCGGCCAGCCGATCCGCACCGTCGTCAATCTCGGCATCGGCGGGTCGGACCTCGGACCGAGGCTGGTCGTCGACGCACTCGCGGAACCCGGGGGCGCGCCGGTGCGCGTGTGCTTCGTTTCCAACGTCGACCCGGAAGCGCTGGCGAGAACGCTCGGGCCGCTCGACGCCGCGACCACGCTGTTCATCATCACGTCGAAGACTTTCACGACCCAGGAAACGCTCGCCAACGCGATGGCGGCGCGAGGCTGGATCAGCGCGTCCCTCGGCCGCGTCGACGCGGGGCCGCATTTCGTGGGGGTCACGGCGAACGTCGCGGAGGCGCGGCGATTCGGCATCCCCGAGACCCAGGTGCTGCCGATGTGGGACTGGGTGGGCGGCCGCTACTCGCTGTGGTCGGCGGTCGGCATGCCCATCGCGATCGCGTGCGGCTATCCTGCCTTCGAAACCCTGCTGGCCGGCGCCGCCGCGATGGACCGGCACGTCCGCTCGACGCCGCCGGCGCGCAATCTCGCGGTCGTGCTGGCGCTCGTAGCCTGGTGGAACGCGCGCTGGCTGGGTCACTCGCAGCGGCTCGTCGTGCCCTACGCGCACGCGCTCCGAGAGTTGCCGTTGTATCTCCAGCAGCTCTCGCTCGAAAGCAACGGCAAGCGCGTCACGCGCGACGGCATGCCCTTGCAAGCGCCCTCGGCGCCGGCGTTGTGGGGAGGTACGGGCACCGATGCGCAGCACTCGCTGTTCCAATGGCTGCACCAGGGGACCCATCCGGTACCGGTCGAGTTTGTCGTACCGGTGCGCGCGCGCCATCCGCTCGCGAACCAGCAGACTCTGCTGGTCGCAAACGCGCTGGCCCAGGCCCAGGCGCTGCTGGTCGGGCGCTCGCCGCAAACCGTGCGCCGCGAGCTGATGGGCGAGGGCCTCGATGTGACCGAGGTCGACGCCGCCGTGGCCGCCCGCGTGTGTCCCGGCAACCGGCCGTCGACGACGCTGCTGCTGCCGTCGCTCGGCGCCTATGAGCTCGGAGCGTTGCTCTCGCTCTACGAACACCGGACCTACATCGAGTCGCTGCTGTGCGAAGTCAACGCGTTTGACCAATGGGGCGTCGAACTCGGCAAGGCGCTCGCCAAGCCCATCGTGTCGGCGCTCGCCGGCGAATCGCTGCTGCCCTCGGGCACCGACGCATCGACCGAAGCGCTGGTCGCCCACGCGCGGCAGTTGGCTCAGTCCGGTTAATTGGCGCTAGCTGGTTCCCCGCGCGGCGCGCAGCGCTTCGGCGAGCCGCAGCACGGCGGTCGCGTACAGGCGGCTGCGGTTGTAGCGCGTGATCACGTAGAAGTTGTGACAGGCGATCCAGTAACTCGATTCGCTCGCCGACTCCTCCAGCAGCAGCAGGCCGAACGGGTCACGCTCCACCGTGCCCGGCGATGCGACCACGGTCACGCCGTCTTCCGCCCACAACGGCGCGACGCGGCGCTCGGAAAGTCCGCCTTCGAGCCGGCCAAGGATCGCGGCATGCCGCTCCGGGGCAAGGCGGGCCGGAAGCAGCACCGGTTGCCCGCGCTGCCAGTCGTGCCGCGCAAGATAGTTGGCGACGCTGCCGATCGCGTCGTCCACGCTGCCGAACAGATCGACGCGGCCGCTGTTGTCGAAATCGACCGCGTAGCGCCGGTAGCTGCCTGGCATGAATTGCGGAAGCCCCATCGCTCCGGCGTACGATCCCTTCGGCGACAACGGCGAGATGCCCTGCTCGCGTGCGAGCAGCAGGAACTCCCTCAGTTCGCCGCGAAAGTACGGCGCTCGGCGCGGATAGTCGAAGGCGAGCGTCGCCAGCGCGTCGAGCACGCGATGGCTGCCGACGTAGCGGCCGTAGTAGGTTTCGACGCCGATGATGGCGACGATGATCTCGGGCGGAACGCCGGTCGCGACGCGCGCGCGCTGCAGCGCTTCGTCATGCGTGCTCCAGAAAGCGATGCCGGCCTCGACCCGCGCGCGCGCCAGGAACGGCGGCGCGTACTCGAACCACCTGGGAGGCTCAACCACCGGCCGGGTCATCAGCTCGATGACCCGCGGCTGATGGCGGGCCGCCGCGAACCAGCGTTCGAGATCCGCGCTCGCGAAAGCGTGCTCAGCGCTCATCTCGGCGATGAACGCACGCACGTCCTCGCGTTCATGATAGGGCGCGCTCCGCGCAGAAGCGCGGCGCTGCTGGACGGCGTCCGCGGCCAGCGCCGACGACGACATTGCGGCCACCAGTATCGTGATTGCGCTCGCGCCGGCGAGCAGGGACAGGAAACGCGGAAGCGGCACAGGCGGGACGAAGGGCGAATTCGATCCCGATGGTATCATCGCGCCGCCTCGAATCGCCCTGATCGACGCTCTAGGGAGGCTCTGATCAGGTACACGGGCGCGACGGGGGTTATCCGGGGATGATTACGCGACGCAGGGTGCAGCCAATAGCAGGCGCTATTGGCCAGCCCAGCAACAAAGTAAGCGCCCCCTAAGAACCCCCGTCCCGTAGGCTCAGTTGGCAAATGAGCACGAAATCTGGCCAGTGTCGCCCAGTCGCTGGAACGTGGGGCCTTGCACGTTCGGCGGCCTGGTCCCATGAGTAAACTGAGCATCATCCAGATTGCGTGCCAACGCGCTCCGCGCACTTGATCAGAGCCTCCCTTGGTGTACTCGCTACTGCGCCCGCTGCTGTTCTCGCTCGACCCCGAACTGGCGCACGAGCTTTCGCTCGGCTTACTCGACGTCGCTGCGAAGCTGCGGATCGCGGGGATCGCGCTGCCGCGGGTTCCCGACGACCCGGTCGAGGTCATGGGACTGGCCTTTCCCAACCGCGTCGGCCTCGCCGCCGGGCTCGACAAGAATGCCGTGCACATCGACGGCCTCGCGCAACTCGGGTTCGGCCACATCGAATGCGGCACGGTAACGCCCAGGCCGCAGCCCGGCAATCCCAAGCCGCGGCTGTTCCGCATCGGCGAAGCCGAAGCGCTGGTGAACCGCATGGGATTCAACAATGGCGGGCTCGCCGCGTTCGTCCGCAACGTGGAGCGAGCGCGCTATCGCGGTGTGCTGGGGCTCAACATCGGCAAGAACTTCGACACGCCGAACGAGCGCGCCGCCGACGACTACCTCGCCTGCCTGCGCGGCTGCTACGCCTGCGCCTCGTACGTTACCGTCAACGTCAGCTCGCCGAACACGCAAGGCCTACGGGATCTGCAGCACGAGGCCGCGCTCGAAAAGCTGGTGACCCGGCTGAAGCGCGAGCAGGCGCAACTCGCGCAAGAGCACGGCAAGTACGTGCCGCTCGCGCTCAAGATCGCACCGGACCTGAGTACCAGCGCCATCGACGGCATCGCCCGCCTGCTGGTCCGTCACCGTGTCGATGGGGTAGTCGCGACCAACACCACGATCAGCCGCGACGGCGTACAAGGTCTTCGGCACGGTGACGAGACCGGCGGACTCTCCGGGGCGCCGCTGCGCGAGCGTGCGACGGCCGTGGTCCGGCAGCTCGCGAAGGCCCTCGATGGCGCGCTGCCGATCATCGCGGTCGGCGGCATCCTCTCGGGCGACGACGCAGCGCAAAAGCTTGTTGCCGGCGCCTCGCTGGTTCAGGTCTACACCGGTCTGATCTACCGCGGTCCCCGACTGGTCGCCGATTGCATCCGCGCGACGCGGCCGAAGGGGTCAGGTCAGTTTTCCTGACCATCGAAGCGCCGACCGGAGTCGGGGTCGCAAAACTAACCTGACCGCTTGTTCGACTTTCGAGTTGACCCTGCGCTGCCGACGAGCATCTTCGACTCGGCGGACGCGACGGCGATGCCGTGCTGGTTGCGGCACTCGCCGCGAAGCACGACGACACCGCCCGCATGCTTCGGCTTGTCGAGCTTATCGGTGACGGTCCAGGTCGTTGTCAGCGTGTCGCCCGGATAGACCGGCGCGAGGAAGCGCACGTTGTGCTCGAGGAAGCCGATCGCCGTGCCCCGGAAACGCATGCCGAGCGGCGCGCCCATGATCGCCGCGGTCATCATGCCGTGCAGGATGCGGCCTTCGTAGCGCGTGCTGCCCGCGTACGCGGCGTTGACGTGAAGCGGATTGAAGTCACCAATCAGGCCTGCGCCCAGTACCAGATGGGTCTCGGTAATGGTCATCGCGCCAGAAAATTCACTGCCGACGGCGGTGTCGTCGTAGCGCGCTCCGTGCTGATCCGGGATCCTCGCGCCAGTCATTGCCGCTCGAGCAGCTCGCACGGAAAGCCGGCCGCCTGCACGCCGGCGTGCAGGTGCGCAAACGCTTCCTCGACGTCCGCTGCCGCGCCGCGGACGCCCAGTTCGAGCCGCCGCTTCCCGCCGGTCGGCAACGACGGCAGGCTGAACAGCTTGACTTTCGGAAATCGCGCGACGCTTTCGTTCATCAGCGGCACCAGCTGGCTTTCGCCGGCGTCGAAGACCACCAGCGCACGCTCCACCGGCGGGGCGCGCTTCAGCGCGGCATAGCGCGTATCGAGCACCCAGTCGAGCATCGGCCACGCCATTTGCGGAAAGCCGGGGAAAAAATGGTGATCGCGAACCGAAAACGCCGCGACGCCGTTCACCGGATTGGGGATGATCGCCGCGCCGGCGGGAAATTCCGCCATCAGCACGCGGTTCGGATAGGCCGCCTCACCGAAGCGCTCCTCGATCGATGCGACTGCCTGCGGATGCCGGACCAGCGGAACCTCGAGCGCCGCTGCGGCCGCCTGCCGGGTGTGATCGTCGGGCGTCGCCCCGATGCCGCCGAAGCTGAACACGATGTCGCCGCGCGCGAAGGTCGCGGACAACAGCGCGGTGAGACGGTCGCGATCGTCGCCAACGCAGATGGCGAAGTCCAGCGCGAGCCCCCGCGTCGCGAGCGTCGCGATGACGTGCGGCAGGTGCTTGTCGGCCCGCTTGCCGGAGAGGATCTCGTCGCCGATGACGAGTGCGCCGATGCCGGGTACAGGCACTGGATCGTCCCCGCGGTCCGATCGCTACCTTACGCAGCTTGCTCGACGAGGCGGTCTTCCATCTGCGCCATCATGCTGCTGAACGCGCGATCGATGAGCGGCTCGGCCTCGACCAGCCGCGCGCGATCAGTGCGGAAGTGCTGCGCGAGTTCCTCGGCAGTGATCGAAAGCGCCTTCTGACCCTGGCGGTTGGTGAACAGGTAGGTGCCCCGCAGCGGGCTGATCCAGGCGAGTTTCGCGAACGCGAGCTGGCCATCGTCGCTCTCGAACTCGACCCACATGCCGCGCTCGAGGTGACGCGCGATCTCGAGGTATTCGTCGTCGAGGATCTCGCGCTCGGGCTCGATCGGCGCCGGTTCCGCGGGTGCCATCGCCTCGGCCAGCGCGGTGGCTTTGCTGGCCATCGCCTCGTCGCCGGCGGCCATGGCCACCTCGGCCTGCGCCTTCGCCTGCGCCGCCACCGCGGCGGTCGGCGAGTCGACATGCGCGAGCGAGGGTTTGACCGCGGCGGCGTGCGCTTCGACCAGGTTCGACATGAATCGCTCGCGCGCGTCCTGCGGCCACTCCTGCGGGTGCATCCCCGCGTTCAGGCGCTTCAACAGCGAAGGGAGCAACGCGATCAGGTGCTTGCGATCCTCGGTCGAGCGCTTGGGCTGCACGCTCCAGACCAGGTCTTCGAGCGTCGTCACCGACGAGGTCCACGCCTCGCTCTCCTCGCCGTTGTTCACGTAGACCGCGGTCATCACGCCGAACCAGTTCTGGCGCAGGAACATCGCCAGGAAGTTCGGGATCGGATGCGATTCGATGCGACGCTCGACCTCGGAGCGTGCCACGACCGACGCGATGTCGTGCCGGTCGCGCTGGTTGATTTCCTCGGCGTTGGTGGCGATGTTCGCTTCCGCCGCCTTCTCCTCGTCAGCGAGGAACGCCTCGAGGTCACCGCGCAACTCGTCGAACAGCGCGAGGTCGTCGGAGAACTTCTCGAGCACCGCGTGGACGATCCGCTCGATCTCCTTGTAGAGCGGGTCGTCCTGGCCCATCACCGGCGACCAGCCAAGCCCGGCCTGGGCGAGCTGGTTCACCAGCAAACGGGTCGGATGCGACTTCTTCGCGAAGAACGCGCCATCGAGCATCGCGGCCTTGAGCGCGGGGATCTGGAGCCGCGCGAGCAGCGCCTTGATGCCGTCCGGAAGGTCCTTGGTCTCGAAGATGAAGTCGAACAGCATCGCGACCATCTCGATGGTCATCGATTCGAGCTGGTTCGCCTTCTGGCCGAGCGGCGATTCCTGCAGGTCGCGCAGGACGTTGTGCAATCCGCTCGGGATGCCAGAGAACGGAACCAGCGCACCGCCGACTTCGAATCCGGAATGGCCGGCCTGAAGGCGCGTCAGGCCCTCGTGCAGGTCGACGGTGGAGATGATCGGCGCGCCCGGGACGTATCCGGACGGTGTAGGCGCGAGCGGCGCGAATGCACGACTTCCCGATGGCGGAGCCACCCCGCCCCCGGGCATCTGGATCGCGGGAAAGGCGAGCTCGCCATCTTGGGGCGAAGGATCGACCATCGGCGCGTGCGGGGCCTGCGCGCCGAACGGCGGCATTGCGGGCGGATGTCCCATCGCGCCCATCGGCGGCATTGCGGGCGGATGTCCCATCGCACCCATCGGCGCGGCCTGCGGTCGAGACCCCGTCCCGCCGGCGAACATCCGCTGGAACATCGCCATCACGTCGATTTCGGACGCGGGCGGCGGGGCGGCGGCGCCCGGGGCTGGACGTTTGCCCTCGGCGCTCTTACGATCGGCTGCGCCTCCCAGGCTGACCGGACGCGCGGCGCCGGGTGAGATTTTGAGATCCGCGAGATGCTTGTTGAGATCGACGTAGATCGCATTGATCTCGGAGAGCGACGTCTGGTTGAGCTCTTTCAGCACCTGGAACCTGATTCGCGTTTCGGTCTGGACGTCCTTCAAGGCATCCGCGAAGGCATCGACTATCGTTCCAGGCGCTAATGGATTGGCGTCGGTCTCGAGGTCGGGACGATCCAGGAGGAAACCGACGCCACGGTTAAGCTGCTGCAATTCGTCGTAGCACAGGTTCTCGACGACGCGCTTCAAGTTCCCGCGGATCACCGATTCGTCCATCGTCGACGTCTCGACCAGCGTCAGCTGTCCGGAGGTCACGGTCGCGAACTCCGGCTTCGCCTCGGTCCGGCCGGCGAACGCGTCGTCGACGCGAACCTTCATGCGCTTTTCGAAATCGGCGAGCAGCTGCGTACGCTGCGATTGCAGCACGCCGCGAGCCTCGAGGAACATTTGCTGTTCCTCGCGAACGTCGGTCCGCGCGGCGCGGTCCATCAGCATGTCGGCGATCCGCGACAGAATCGTCGAAAACGCGTCCTGAAGCCGGAGAATCGCCAGATCCCGGCAATCGTTGAGGATTTTCTGCGCCTCGCGCGGCGGCGGGCGCCGAATCGGCGTGTCGGTGGAAGTCGCGTTCAAGCGAGGGCTACGTGACCGGGGGCTTTCCGGCACGGATGAACTTAGGGGGGTTCGGCTGGCAGTCAATGCCTTAGCGGGTATTTTCGCCAACTCACTGTAGCACGCAGCCCGCGGGGACGCCATTGGGCGAACACGCGCCGTTCATCGGGCCAGAGCCGCCCAGGCCCTTTCCAGGCGTTTGTACGACACCGGCAACGGCGTCTTGAGCTCCTGGGCGAACAGCGAAACCTTCAGCTCTTCGAGCAGCCAGCGGAATTCGGTCAGTTCGGGCTCGATCCGTCCGTCGGCGCGATTCCGTTCGGCGCGTTCCCGATAGCGTTGGCCTAGCTCGGCCACCTGCTGCGCGTGCCTTGCGTCGCGCTCCGGGTGCTCGAGATACTTGGTCAACCGCCGCTCCAACGCCTTCAGGTAGCGTGGCAGATGTTGAAGGGCCGACCACGGCGTCTGCGCGAAAAACCCGGGGTGGACGAGGGCGTCGCGCTGCGCCCTCAAGTCCGCCGCGAACCGCCCATGGACGCTCGACAGAACGGCCAGCCGTTGCGATAGGGCCTGATACTCGGTCGCGATTTCAGCGAGCAGACGGTGCGCACGCTCGGCGACTGCCGGAAGTCGCGTCCTCGCCCGCTTGACTTGGTCGGCGAACGCCAGCCCGGATCGCGGTAGCGGATCGTCGCCGACGAACGCCCGGTCCCCGATCGCCGCCGACACGTCCTCCGCGAGCGCCTCTGGTGCGATCGCCGGCTTGAGCGCGAGCGCCGACTGTAGAAACCCTGCGTTCCCTTCCCGTCGCGGCAGTGCGTCGGAGAGCGTGAGGCGGATGAGGCGAACCACTCCGGCGCGGGTCGCTGTGTGGGCCGCTTGGGGCGTATCCAACAGCACCAGCGATACGCTGTCGCCTTCGTCGACCAGCGCCGGATAACCCGTCAGCCGTCCGCCGCTCCGCGTTACGGCGAGCGTCTCGGGCAAGTCCCCGAAGTCCCATCGCTTGAGCCCCTTGCGCTCGAACGCAGGTCCGCTGGCAGCGAACGTCATCTGCGCAGCCTCGCCCAGCTGGGCGCG
>JBKKAZ010000087.1:0-3326 GCA_046714435.1 Casimicrobiaceae bacterium | reverse complement strand
CATGCCTGCGAAACCTCGCACGGACTCGACTTCACCCAAGGGCACAGTTACCTTCCTGTTCACGGACATCGAGGGCAGCACCCGGCTCTGGGATCAGGAGCCCGAGCGGATGCAGCCCGCGCTGGCGCGGCACGACGCGCTGGCGCGCGCCGCCGTCGCCGGCCATCGCGGGACGGTCGTGAAGATGACCGGTGACGGACTCTACGCCACGTTCGGCGATTCGCTCGATGCGCTGGCCGCCACGCTGGCGTTCCAGTTCTCGCTCGCGGATCCGCAGGCGACCAACGGCGTCGCGCTGCGAGTGCGCTGCGGGCTGCATGCCGGAGAGGTCGAGCGCCGCGACAACGACTATTTCGGGACGGCGGTCAACCGGACGGCGCGCATCATGGGAACGGCGCACGGCGGACAGGTGATTCTGTCGCAGGCCGTGGCCGATCGCGTGGCGGGCCGCTTGCCAAAGGACGTTTCGCTGCGCGACCTCGGTTCGGTCCGGTTGCGTGATCTGGCGCGTCCGGAGCGGGTGTACCAGCTGGTGCACCCGCTGCTGCGGCAGGACTTCCCGGCACTGCGCTCGCTCGAAGCGACACCGAACAACCTGCCGCAGCAGGTGAGCTCGTTCGTCGGACGCGAGCGTCAACTGGCTGAGACCAAAGCGTTGCTCGGCAAGTCCCGGCTGCTGACGTTGCTGGGCGCAGGGGGCCTCGGCAAGACGCGGCTCTCGCTACAGGTCGCGGCAGAACTCATTGATGATTATCCGGACGGTGTATGGCTTGTGGAGCTGGCCCCGTTGTCGGATGGCCAGATGGTCGCTCAGGCAGTGGCGTCCGCGCTTGGCGTCAAGGAGGAGGCAGGGCGACCGGTGCAAGAAGCGCTGGCAACCTTTGTCAAGGACCGGCAACTGCTGCTGATCCTGGATAACTGCGAACATCTGCTGCCCGCCTGCGCCGAGTTGGTCACGTCCTTGTTGCAGTCCGGGCCTCACCTGACAGTTTTGGCGACCAGTCGTGAGCCACTGCGCGAGGCTGGCGAAGCGACCTATCAGGTCCCACCGCTCCCCGTCCCGGATTCCGACCAGGTCACGCCGCTTGCCGTGTTGACCGAATTCGATTCAGTCCGGCTGTTTAACGACCGTGCGGTCGCGATGCAGCCTGCATTTCGAGTAACGGAGCAAAACGCAGCGGCAGTGGCCGCCATCTGTCACCGGCTGGATGGCATCCCGCTGGCACTTGAACTAGCTGCTGCCCGCGTGCGCAGCCTTCCGGTCGAGAAGATCGCCGAGCGTTTGAGCGACCGCTTTCGCGTGCTGACAGGGGGAAGCCGCTCGGCGCTGCCGCGCCAGCAGACGCTGCGGGCGTGCATCGACTGGAGCTACAACTTGCTCGTTCCGCAAGAGCGCACCGTGTTGCAGCGGCTTGCGGTATTCGCCGGCGGCTTTCCGCTGGAAGGCGCCGAAAAGGTCGGCGCAGGCGGGGAGATCCATGAATCGGACGTGCTGGACCTGCTGGCCCAGCTGATCGACAAGTCACTCGTGGAACTCGACGCGGAAGGCGCGCGTTACCGGCTGCTGGAGACCGTGCGCCAGTATGCGCACGAACTCCTGGATGCGTCGAACGAAGTCGACGAGACGCGCTCGCGCCATCTCCAGTTCTACCTTGCGCTGGTCGACCACGCGGACACGCATCTGCACGGCCCCGAGCAGGGGACCTGGCTCGCGCGCCTGGATCTCGAGCGGGAGAACCTGCTGTTGGCGCACACGTGGTGCGAGGCGGCCGAGGAACGAGCCGAATCCGGGCTGCGGCTCGCCTACGGCGCGCAATTGTATTGGATGCGTCGCGGGCTCATGCGTCTGGGCTATCGCGTGACGGTTGAAGCGCTCGAACGACCCGGCGCGCGGGAGCGCACGTTCGCCCGCTGCCGGGCGCTCTATGCCGCGGGCAATCTCGGTGCCGCCATGGCCCGCTATGCGGAGGCGCAATCGTACGTCGAGGAGGGCCTCGCGATTGCGCGCGAGATCGGGGACAACAACCGGGTTGCGGCGGCGCTGGTATTGCTCGGCACGATTTTCAGCGATCAAGGCGATCGCGCTAGCGCTCGAAGGTGTTACGAAGAGTCGCTCATCCTCTCCGAAGAGCTGGGGGATTCGCTTCGCCTCTCCAATGTCCTCGGCTCGCTGGCGGTCCTTCACGGAAGCGAAGGCGATCTCGACGTCGCGGAGACGCTGTTCGAGAAATCGTTGGCGCTTTCGCGCAAGCAGGGCAATCCCAACAATATCGCCGCCAACCTGTGCAATCTCGCCGTCGTGTCGAGCCGCCGCGGCGTTATCGATCACGCGCGAGCGTCACTCTTCGAAGCGTTGACGATCGCCGAGGAAATCGGCTCGAACTCGTTGGGGCTCGCGATCCTGGAAATCGCGGCGGTGGTGGCGGCCACGAGTGGGGAGTGGGAGCGTGCTGCGCGTCACTATGGAGCAACGCAAGCGGAGAGCAGTCGACAAGGATTCCACGCAACTCGCGGGGAAGAGATTCTCGCACCGCTGATCGCGCGGGCGCAAAGCGCGCTCGGGGAGGGACGGTTTGCCACGGCGGAGAATGCGGGTCGACAACTCGGCTACGAGGCGATGATGGCAGAAGTGCGCGCATGGTTGACGGCCACGCAATGACTTGCGCGTGAATCGTGGCGGCGCGCCGGTTGCGATGCGTCGACAGGGGCAGCTGATCCCTCTCAGCTGCGTGTCTACCACCACTTCCAGCCGTGCTTGTGGAAAAACCGGAAGCCGCTGCGGATGAACCACCCGATGTGGCGCATGCCCTTGCGCGCCGCTCCGCCGCCGTGGTGGCGGACGTGCATCGCCGGCAGGTAGGCGGTGCGGGTGATGCGGTTGAGGCGCACCGTCCAGTCGTAGTCCTCGAAGTACAGGAAGAAATGCGGGTCGAACCCGCCGGTCGCGTCGATCGCGGAGCGCCGCACCAGCAGGCAGGCGCCGGACATCACCGGGATGTCGATGATCTCGCGCTCGGGATCCGGATCGATGACGTCGCGCATTTCGTAGCGATCCAGCCGCCGCCGGAACAGCGCACGCAGGAATCCGGGCGCGAACCCGCGCAGCAGCAGATCGATCACCGACGGGTAGCGGCGGCACAGGTATTCCTGTCGCTCGCCGTCGCCGTCAAAGACTTCGGGCGCAACCGCGCCGATGTCCTTGTGTTCCGCCAGCCATCGCACGCCGACCGCGAGCGCATCCGGTGCGAGTTCCACGTCGGGATTGAGCACCAGGTGATAGGCGGCGCCGCTGCCGTGAAGCACGAGGTTGTGCGCGGCCCCGTAGC
>JBKKAZ010000086.1:0-18025 GCA_046714435.1 Casimicrobiaceae bacterium | reverse complement strand
CGAGCCGGATGTCGTTGAGCAGCGCGGTGAAGCCGCCGGTCGCGCCGGGCGCCTTCCGCTGCTCCTCGATGATGAACTCGGTGAGCGTCCGGATGCGTTCGGTCATCATGCGCCCGCCTCGCGCAGCCGCGCGGGCGAGCGCAGCGCCTCCACCTCGGCGAGTCCCAGGAACGGCGCGCCGATACGCCGGCGTTCATCCTCGCCCAGAGGTTGCGCGGGCTCGCCGAGCGAGCTGAGAACGAGGTGCGCGGCCGAGAGGTCCTGGCCGAGCGTCCAGCGGCTCGGCACCGCGACCGTGAAGAGCTCTGCCGCCCGCGCGGCGAGCACGCCGTTCCGCGAGTCCTCGAACGCCGCGCACGCCGCGGCCGGCCGCCGCAGCGTGGCCACGGCCAGCTCGTAGACATCCGGTGCAGGCTTCTTTCGCGCGACCTGGTCGGTGCAGACGAGCGCCCCGGCCGGCGCAGTCCGGGTTCCAAACGCGCGCGCGAGCACGCGCACGAGGTTCCCGGACGCTGAGCTCGATACGAAGCCCACCTCGATACTCGCGGCGTGCGCTTCGGCGATCAGCCGCGCCACGCCCGGGCGCAACACCGTGCCGCCGGCGTCGAGCAGCTCGCCGTAGATACGGGTCTTTTCCGCGTGCAGGCCGGGGACGAGGCGCCGCAGGCGCGTCTTCTCCGCCGCCGGCGCGCGCAGCGCGTCGATGTGGGCGAGAATGCGCGCGTGTCCGCCGGAGATGGCAAGCATCCGGCGATACGTCTCCGGGGTCCACTCCCAGCCGAGCTCGAAGCGGCGGAACGCGTCGTTGAACGCCCAGCGGTGCAGCTCCTCGGTGTCCGCGACGGTTCCGTCCACGTCGAAGATCAGCGCGGCGAGTCCGGTCATGCGACGCTCCGGCGCTCAACCCGCGCGCGGGCGCGGCACGCAGCCAGCCCGGTCAGGCTCGCCTGGTCGAGCGCATGCAGGCGCAGATCCGCCTCGGCCAGATCGTCCTCCGCGGTCCACGACGTCGGCGTAACCACGGTGAACAGGCCCGCGGCCTTCGCCGCCGCGACGCCGTTTGCGGAATCCTCGAACGCGATGCACGCTTCGGCCGCGAGGCCGAGCCGCTCGAGGGCGAGGAAGTAGATGTCCGGCGCGGGCTTCTTGCGCGGCACTTCGTCGCCGGTGGCGACCACATCGAAGCGCAGCGCCGCGGCGTCCGCGCAGGCGTGCCCGAGCAGCGCCCGCAGATTGTCGGGCGTCGTCGTGGAGGCGATCGCGAGCTTCAGGCCCGCGGCACGCGCTTCGCGAAACAGCCGCCCGACGCCGGGCCGCAGCGGTACCCCGCCGCGCGCGAGGAGCTCGGCATACAGGCGGGTCTTTGCGCGGTGCAACGCGGGCACCTCGCGCTTCAGGCGCCCCTTGTCCGCAGGCGGGAGATCCAGCCCGTCGATGTAGTGGAAAATGCGTTCCTTGCCGCCCGAAATCTTCAGCAGCAGGGCGTATTCGTGCGGTCCCCACCTCCAACGGAGCTTGCGCTCGACGAAGGCCGCGTTGAAGGCCTGACGATGCGCCTCCTCGGTGTCGGCGAGGGTTCCGTCGACGTCGAAAATAAGCGCGCGCAGCCTCACCCGGCACCGCCCTCGGGTGAGCCGAAGACGCGGCTCGCGCGGATGTCCGCCGGCTCGATCGTCGTCAGGTCTTCTTGCGTGAGCACGCGGTCGCGATCGCCGAACAGGCGGCTCGCCTGGCGCAATCGCATGCGGTCGAGCGCATTGCGCACGCTGCGCGCGTTGGCGAAGTGCGGCTGCGCGAGTCGGCGCGTCAGGTACTCGCCGAACATGTCGCGGCTGCCCTCGCCGAAGCGGTAGTTCATGCCGGCGAGCATCTTGTCGGCGATCTCGCCCAGCTCGGGATGGCTGTAGTCGGGGAAGTCGAGGTGGTGCGCGATGCGGCTGCTCATGCCCGGGTTGGACTGGAAGAAGGTGTCCATGCGGTTTTTGTAGCCGGCGAGGATCACGACCAGGTCGTCGCGCTGGTTCTCCATCATCTGCAGCAGGATCTCGATCGCCTCCTGGCCGTAGTCGCGTTCGTTGTCCGGCCGGTACAGGTAGTACGCCTCGTCGATGAAGAGCACGCCGCCCATCGCCTTCTTCAGCACTTCCTTGGTCTTGGGCGCGGTGTGGCCGATGTACTGGCCCACCAGGTCGTCGCGCGTCACCGCGACGCGGTGGCCCTTGCGCACATAGCCCAGGCGATGAAGGATCTCGGCCATGCGCATCGCCACCGTCGTCTTTCCGGTGCCGGGGTTGCCGGTGAAGCACATGTGCAGCGAGGGCGTCTGCGCCTGCAGACCCATGCCCAGCCGCAGCCGGTCGATCACCAGCAGCGCGGCGACGTCGCGAATGCGCAGCTTGATCGGCGCGAGGCCGACGAGGTCGCGATCGAGGTCGTCCATCACGGCCTCGACTTGGCTGTCGCGCAGGACGTCGCCCACCGTGCGCGGGGTGGGCTTGTCGGCAGCCTCCAGCAGGGCGGCGCTCATGCCGCTTTTCTCGCCGGTGCCGCCAGCTCGACGCGCATCGCGTCGATGACGGCCTTGTAGTCGGGTTGGCCGAAGATCGCGCTGCCGGCGACGAAGGTGTCGGCGCCGACGCCGGCGACGCGGCGGATGTTGTCGACCTTGATGCCGCCGTCCACCTCGAGGCGGATGTCGCGCTCGCCTTGCTCGATGATGCGCCGCGCCCGCTCGCACTTGCGCAGCGTGCCGTCGATGAAGCTCTGCCCGCCGAAGCCAGGGTTGACGCTCATCAGTAGCACGACGTCGACCTTGTCGATCACCCACTCCAGCACATCCAGCGGCGTTGCCGGGTTGAACGCCAGGCCCGCCTCGCAGCCCTGCGCGCGGATCGACTGCAGCGTGCGATCGACATGCGTCGACGCGTCGGGATGAAAGGTGATGATGTCGGCGCCGGCCTTGGCAAAGGCGAGCGCGAGTTCGTCGACCGGCTGCACCATCAGGTGCACGTCGAGCGGCACCTTGGTGCCGTCGGCGCGCACGCAATGCGGCTTGAGCGCCTGCGCCACCGCCGGGCCGATGGTCAGGTTCGGCACGTAATGGTTGTCCATCACGTCGAAGTGGATCCAGTCGGCTCCGGCGGCGATGACCGCGCGCACCTCGTCGCCGAGGCGCGCGAAGTCGGCCGAGAGGATCGACGGCGCGATACGGTACATGGCAGCGCTCAGTACCGTTCGCCCTCGGGCTTGTCGGTCGCGTACGAGGTGATGCGGTAGTGGATCTGCCGGCTGGCACCTTCCTCGCGCGCCAGGCCGAAGCCCGGCTCCTTCTTCGGCCGGTTGACGATGAACGACATGCGCGGTGTTTCCCAGCCCTGGGTCGAGTCGAACGCGGTCACGCGGATATAGTGGTTCGGGAACGTCTTGCGGCAGCTGTTGATCTCCATCAGGATGCCCGCGGGATCCTTCAGGTCGAACATCGGGTTGCCGTACATCTCCCAGTAGGTGTTGCGCGGGTGCGGGTCGTCGGTGTATTCGATGCCGACGGCCCAGTTTCTCTTCAGGGCGTACTCGATCTGCTTGACGATCTGCGCGTCGGTCAGGTCGGGCAGGAAAGAGAACTGGCCCTGCGTCACGCGGTTGCCTTGGTTGGTCATCATGGCTGGCTGCTCCTTTAGGCCGCGGCCGTGGCGGTCGGCACGAAATCGGCGGTGTCGGTCGATTCGTAGTTGAAGGTGATGTCGCCCCAGGTGTCGAGCGCGGCCTTGAGCGGCGAGCACCACTTCGCCGCCGCCTCGAGGATCTGCGGGCCCTCGTTCCAGATGTCGCGCCCTTCGTTGCGCGCGAGGATCATCGCTTCCAGTGCGACGCGGTTCGCCGTCGCGCCGGCCTGGATGCCCATCGGGTGGCCGATCGTGCCGCCGCCGAACTGCAGCACCACGTCCTCGCCGAGGTAGTGGATGAGTTGGTGCATCTGCCCGGCGTGGATGCCGCCGGAGGCGACCGGCATGACCTTGTTCAGGCTGGCCCAGTCCTGCTCGAAGAACAGCCCATGCTCGAGCGACGCCGGCAGTTGCGTAGACAGCAGCGTGTCGTAGAAGCCCTTGATCATCAGCGGGTCGCCCTCGAGCTTGCCGACCACCGTGCCGGCGTGGATGTGATCCACGCCCGCCATGCGCATCCACTTGCAAATCACGCGGAAATTCATGCCGTGGTTCTTCTGCCGCGAGTAGGTCGAGTTCCCCGCGCGGTGCAGGTGCAGGATCATGTCGTTCTTGCGCGCCCACTTCGCCATCGACTGGATCGCGGTGTAGCCGATCACGAGGTCGATCATCACGATCACGCTGCCGAGCGATTTCGCGAGCTCGGCGCGCTCGTACATCTCCTCCATCGTGCCGGCGGTGACGTTGAGGTAGTGGCCCTTGACCTCGCCGGTCGCGGCGCTCGCTTTGTTCACCGCCTCCATGCAGTAGAGGAAGCGGTCGCGCCAGTGCATGAACGGCTGCGAGTTGATGTTCTCGTCGTCCTTCATGAAGTCGAGGCCGCCCTTCAGGCCTTCGTAGACGACACGGCCGTAGTTGCGGCCCGACAGGCCGAGCTTCGGCTTGGTGGTGGCGCCGAGCAGCGGGCGGCCGAACTTGTCGAGCCGCTCGCGCTCGACGACAACGCCGGTGGCGGGGCCCTGGAACGTCTTAAGGTACGCGACCGGGATGCGCATGTCCTCCAGCCGCAGCGCTTTCACTGCCTTGAAGCCGAACACGTTGCCGATGATCGACGCGGTGAGGTTGGCGATCGAGCCGCCTTCGAACAAGTCGAGGTCGTAGGCGATGTAGGCGAAGTACTGCTGCTCGGTCTTGGTGCCGGGGCCGGTGTTGGGCACGGCATCGACGCGGTACGCCTTGGCGCGGTAGAGGTCGCAGGCCGTCAGGCGGTCGGTCCAAACCACGGTCCAGGTGGCGGTGGACGATTCACCGGCCACAGCGGCGGCGCATTCTTCCGAATCGACGCCTTCTTGCGGCGTCATGCGGAACATGGCGATGACGTCAGTGTCCTTGGGCACGTAGTCGGGCTGCCAGTAGCCCATCTGCTTGTACTTGAGGACGCCCGCGCTGTAGCGCTTCTTGGCGTCAGTGATCCGGGAGACTTCGATGCGCTTGTTCACGGTTCGCTCGCTTCGGTAGCCGGGAGTGCGGGAAGTATTCGCGAAGCCGGAAGTAAGGTAAATTCAGAAATATTCACCCCCCGATTCAATTTTCATTATGAAGTCCGCTACCGTCCGGCAGCTGCAGACCTTCGCCAGCGTCGCCAAGCACAGCAGCTTTGCGCGGGCGGCCAAGGAATTGCACCTCACGCCGCCGGCTGTCTCGATGCAAATCAAGGAGTTGGAGGCGGCAGTGGAGCTACCGCTGTTCGAGCGCTCCGGACGCTCGGTCCGGCTCACCATGCCGGGGGAGTACCTGCTGGTCTATGCGCGGCGCGCGCTCGCCACGCTGAAGGAAGCCGGCGACGTCATGGCGAGGCTGCGCAAGGTGCAGGGCGGTCGCGTCACCATCGGGATGGTGAGCACCGCCGAATACTTCCTGCCGCGGCTGCTCGCACGCTTCCGCTCGGAGCATCCGGCCGTCGAGATGCGCCTCGTCGTCGGCAACCGCGAGCAGCTCTCGCGCCTGCTGCACGACAACGAGGTCGACCTCGCCGTGATGGGCCGCCCGCCGCGCGAGTTCGATACCCGCGCCGAGCCTTTTGCGGCGCATCCGCTTTCCATCATCGCCTCGCCCGAGCACCCGCTCGCGCGGCGCCGCGAGATCGCGCCGAAGGCGCTCGACGCCGAGCCCTTCATCGTGCGCGAGCCGGGCTCGGGCACGCGCGCGGCGATGGAGCAGTTCTTCCGCGAGCACCGCATCGCGGCCTCGCCCATCATGGAAATGACCAGCAACGAGACCATCAAGCAGGCGGTGATCGCGAACATGGGCCTGGCGTTCGTGTCGCTGCACACCGTGGCGCTCGAGCGTTCCGTCGGCCAGCTCGCGGTGCTCGACATCGCCGGCCTTCCGCTCGTGCGCCGCTGGTACATCATCAACATCCAGGCGAAGCCGCTCTCGCCCGCCGCCGAGGCGTTTCGCTACTTCATTCTGGAGCGGGCAGAGGCGCTGCTCGCGGAACAGTTCGGCAAGACGGCGCCCGTCGCGGCATGAAACCTGGGCCGTGCTTACATCTTCCAGCCGATGGCGACGCCGAACGAGTCCTGGCGCATCCTCAGGTTCGCTTCGCCGGCCCCGAAGGCGGCAGGGATCGACCCCGCGCCGTTCACTTTCTTCCTGAAGGCATGCATGTACCCGGCGGTGAAATCCATCGAGCCCATGGTCCAGGTCGCCCCGAGGGTGAGGTGATCCTGCACCACGGCCGGGAAGACTATGTTCAGCAACGTTTCGTTCGCCGGGATCGGCTGCTTGCCGGTGGCGAATCCGGCGCGCACCGTGAGCGAACGCGAAATTTCGTAGCTCGCGCCGATCTTGTACGCCGTCATGTTGCGCCAGCCGAGGCCCGGGCCGTTGGAGGCGCCCAGCGCGCACGCGCCGGCGAACAAGCAGGCCGACGGAGTGCCGATCGCCGGAACCTTGGCGTAGTCGATTCTCTGGATGTCGCCGGCGAGCGTCAGTTTCGGCGTCGCCTTGACGGCGATGCCGACGCCGTAGGTTGCCGGAATGTCGAGGTCGCCCTGGTTGCGGAACAGACCCTTGTAGGCCCCAAGCTTGCCCATGTTGGTCTTGGGCTGGTACATGGCGCCCAGCGTCACATTCTCCGAAACCTTTCCGGTCCATCCGAGCCGGAACCCGATGCCGCTCGAAACCTCGCGGCCGCGGTTGGTCAGGTTGGAGGCATCCGACGAGAACCCGAACGCCCCGAAAGCCTCCAGGCCCTGCGCACCGAACTGTTGATACACCAGATTCAGCGACAGGCCGATCGAGTGGTTCTCGTTCGGTTTCCAGGCCACCGTCGGCGCGATGAACAGCTGCATGTAGTCGACGCCGCCCGGATTGCTGCCCGCGCCACCGAGACCGAACGGATTCGTATTGAACGTCGTGTTCATTCCGCCGTTGCCGTAGACCAGCACGCCGAGCGCCAAGTCGGGGCGGATCATTCGATTGAAACCCACGCCGGGGATCAGGAAGCTCTTGCGCCCGTTTCCATTCCAGTTGCCCGTGAACGCGTTGGCGCCTGTCACCTCGGCGTCGCGTACCGGCCGAAACCAGTCCACCTCGAGGTCGAGGCGGTTGCCGACGAAGCCGAGGTTGGCCGGGTTGGAGATGCCGCTCATCGCGTCCTGCGGCAGCGCGATGCCGACACCGCCCATACCCTTTGCCTTCAGGCCGTACCCATGCGAGAAGTATCCGAGCGTCGCGAGCGCAGGCAGAGGCGCTGCCAGCACGGTGATCAGCGCAAGTCTGAACAGTTTCATTTTCTTGTCTCCCGTGGACGCAGATTCTCTAAATGAACAGGCTCACATCGGCGTCGCGCGCCATCGGCAGAAAGGTCGCGGCGCCGCAATAATCCTTCACTTCCGGAATGAAGTCCTGGCGCGTGAAGCCGAACAGATCGACCGTCATCTGGCAGCCGATCAGGTTCACGCCGCCCTCGACACAGGCGCTGCGCAGCTCTTCAACGCCGGCGACGCCCTTGTTCCGGATCGTCTGCTTCATGAGCGCGGTGGCGAGCGTTTCGAACCCGGGCACCACGCCCTGCACCGCATTCGGGATGTTCCAGTTTATGCTCTTGAACCAGTCCGGGCCGAAGGGCATTTTCATCGGCATGCCCGGGTTGCCGAGCGGGCTCACCTTGAGGCCGCCGATGTCTTTCTTGAGCAGGTTGAGCCCGTAAAAGGTGAAGAACACCGACACGCTCCAGCCCATCGCCGCTGCGGTGCTCGAGAGGATGAACGGCGGGTACGCCCAGTCGAGCGTGCCCTTGGTGGCGATGATGCACAGCGAAGGCGTCTGCTTCTCCCGCAGCTCGGCGAGCTTCTGCGGCAGCAGCGCGTCGAGCCGCTCGCTGATCAGCCGGTCGAGCGCGGCGGTGTCTGGCAGGGCTGACATCTCGGCCTCCTCGGCGGAAACTCTAATACTACCGGGGAGTATCAGACATCAGTTTCCTCTATGAGAGACCGCTGCAATGCTAATGCTGCATTGCGTCAATAGGGAAGATGGAACTTATATACTCCCATGTGTATATTGCACCGATGACCGACCCGCGAATGCACGACCCGGAAGCGAAGAAGGCGATGGATACGCGCCTCGCGCGCATCGAAGGCCAGGTCCGCGCGCTGCGCCGGATGATTGACGCCGACGAGACCTGCGAAAGCATCGCGCAGCAGCTGTCCGCGGCGCGCCGGGCGCTGGACCGGGCGTTCTACGAGATGGTGTCGTGCATGATCCGGCACGAGCCTGCCGGCGCCGGCATGCGGGCGCGCGCCGAGCACGCCGGCAGGGTGGCGGAACTGCTCGCGCGCTTCGGCTGAGCGCGCGGCGCAAACTTTCTTTGATGGACACGGCGATTTTTCTTATGGGGCGCTGCGGGATGACTTTCACCGGCGCAGACACTAGTATTTTCCTATGAACTTCGACAAAGAGATCGATACGCGCGGCTTGAACTGCCCGCTGCCCATCCTGCGCGCCAAAAAGGCGTTGAACGACATGCAGGGCGGACAGGTGCTCAAGGTGGTCGCCACCGATCCGGGCGCGGTCAAGGATTTCCAGGCGTTCTGCAGGCAGACCGGGAACGAGTTGCTTTCGCAGGCGCAAGCCGCCGACGAGTTCCTGTTCTTCGTCAAGCGCAAGTAAGCGCGGCGGCGCGGCGCGCCGCCAGCACCGGCCGAAATGGAAAACATCGATCCCGCAAAACTCGTTCCGTACGTCACGGGCGGCGCCTTTCTCCTCGCCTTCGTTTTCGGCGCGGTCGCGAACAGGACGAACTTCTGCACCATGGGCGCGGTGTCGGACTGGGTGAACATGGGAGAGCTCAGCCGCATGCGCATGTGGCTGCTGGCGATCGCGGTGGCGGTGCTCGGTGCGGCCGCGCTGCAGCTCGCCGGCCTGGTCGATCTTTCCAAGTCGATCTATCCCGCGCCCCGGTTCACCTGGCTTTCCTATCTCGTCGGCGGGTTTCTTTTCGGGGTGGGCATGACGCTCGGCTCGGGCTGCGGCTCGAAGACCCTGATCCGGATCGGGGGCGGCAGCCTGAAATCGCTCCTGGTGTACGTCTTTCTCGGCATAGCGGCCTACATGACGCTGCGCGGGCTGTTCGGCGCGTTCCGGGTGGGGGTACTCGAGCGCGCGTCGATCACGCTGCCCGCGGGCCAGGATCTGCCTTCCCTGCTCGCGCTGTGGACCGGCATCGGGAAGAACGTCTGGGCGGTGGCGCTGCCCGCGCTGGTCGGCGGCGGCCTGCTCGCCTTCGTGTACGCGAGCAAGGCATTCCGCTCGAGCTTCGACTACACCCTCGGCGGCGTGGTGACCGGCCTGGTGGTGGTCTGCGGCTGGTATGTGAGCGGCGTCATCGGTTACATCCCCGAAGATCCCTCCACGCTGGAAGAGGCTTTCATCGCAACCAACACCGGGCGCATGGAGTCGTTCTCTTTCGTCGCTCCGCTCGCGTTCAGCCTGGAGTACCTGATGTTCTGGACCGACAAGTCGAAGATCGTGACCTACGGCATCGCCTCGGCCGTGGGTGTCATCGCGGGCTCGGCAGCCTACGCGCTCGCGACGCGCACTTTCCGCTGGGAGGGCTTTCGCGACGCCGAGGACACCGCCAACCCCATGCTGGGCGGCGTGCTCATGGGCTTCGGCGGCATCACCGCGCTCGGCTGCACCATCGGGCAGGCGGTCAGCGGCTTTTCCACGCTCGCGCTCGGCTCCATCCTCACCTTCGCGGCCATCGTGGCCGGCTCGGCGGCGACGATGAAATACCAGTACTGGAGGCTGGCCCGGCAGTCGTGAGGCAGTCCCGGCGGCGCCAGATTCGGCGCGCCTACCGCCGCATCAGTTCAGGCAACGCTGCCGAAACCCTTGTCGATCGCGCCCGGCGGGGCCTTGAGGCCGGCAAGGCGGCACCCCTGCGCGACGGGGCCGCCGGGGAACAGCCGATAGAGATGCTTGATGCCCCCGCGGCCGTGAAACTTCTCGTCGAGCGCGTCGTGCAGCTCGCGCAGGTTGATGGCGGCCGCCCTCGAAAAATAGGACTGCAGGCCGCGCACCGCCTCCCAGTGCTCCTCGGTCAGGATCAGCCCTTCCTGCTGCGCGGCTTCGGCGGCGGTGGCCGGCGACCAGCCGGGCGGCGCGTGCGGAAACCCGGCGCTCCGCGGATCGCCGTCGCCGCGCACGATTCCATCCATGAGGCTGGTCATCGCGATGCTAGACTCGATCCCAGTATATCGGCGCCCCGCCACGATGCGCAATCTCCCCCAGCTCGCGGACGCAGTCCAGCATAACTGCGACATCTCCGACGCGCGTCACGCCGGCGACTACGGCCTGTGCACCTTTCTTCTCAAGATGCGCGAGTACTACCGCTGGGAAAACGAGCTGCCGTTCGCCCGGCCGCTGCCGAAGGACGAGCTGGGCGAGTGGCTGAGGACGCGCGAGCGGCACTGGGACGGCATCGAGGCGCTGGACTTCGCGCCGCTGCCGCTCGAGCGCGGCGAGCTTGATCCGTTCGAGGCCGAAGCCGCCAACCGCGAGCTCCTGCCGCGCGGCTATGTGTACAGCGCGGGCTACGGCCGGTTTCGCAAGCCGGTGTTCTTTCTCGGGCGGCTCGAGCGCGCGCACGAGCGCGCGGGCTTCACGATCCTTGTCTCCTCGTGCGAATACGCGCGCGAGCTGGCCGCGCCGCCCGCGATGCTGCTCGGGCGGACGATCTTCGTACGCCGCGAGTCCGTGCGCCGCTACCTGTGGGAGCGCATCGAGGAATGGCAGTGGCGCAGGCAGGGCGGCGCCATGGCGCGCGCCCTCGAGAGCTACGGTTTCGCCGGCGAGCCCGAAGCGGCCCTTGCGCGCATGGCCGAAAACGAGATGGAGACCATGGTCCTGCACGAGCTCGGCGAGGCCGCGGCAGGCGAGCTGCTCGGCGATGCCTGGCGGGAAATGGCGGCCGCGGCGGCGTGCACGCCCGCAGAGCCGCGCGTACGCGCGGTGCGCGACCTGCTCGCCGACTGTCTCTCCACGCTGCCCGCGCTCATCGCCCGCGCGGACGCGGCGGCGCTGCACTTTTACTTCGCGACCTTCGACGCGCCGCGCCGGCAGATGTTTCCGCAGGCCCTGGAAGCCTACGAGCGCTTCTCGCGCGAGGGCGACTTGCAGGCGCTGCGCCAAGTCGTGGACGAGGGCAGGGGGCGCTGGCTTGCCGAGGGGCGGGGGCTTCTCGCCGGGACTAGGGAGACGGGGCCGCGATTACTTCGCTCGCCAGCCCTTTCATGACGCGGACCATTTCCGGCGCTTCGATGTCGATCATCTGCTCGACCACCCATTTGTCGTCGCTCGCCGCCATCGCCTCGGCGACCTTGCCGGCGAAGAAGCGCAGGCAGGGATAGCCGGGATCGTCGCCGGTATAGTCGTACAGCGCATACTCGCCGAAGCGCGTGTTGAGGAGGTCGATGAAAGGCTGGCGGTACTGCCCGGGACCGAAAAGGTCGAGCTGGTTGTTTTCCATTGTGGCGGCGAGATGCTTCACGGTGCCGCCGATCAGCGCCGCCCGTCCGGCCTCGCCCAGCTTTGCATGCGCGGCGCGGTCGGCGAGCTGTACCAGGAAGGCGATGAATTCGGACAGGACGAGGGTGACCTGGCGGTCGGACGGGAAGCGAAAGCCCTCTTTCTCCATGTGCCGGAAAACCTCGAGCGCGATCTTCCAGGCGCCGGCGCCGAGCACGCCGGCGCGGTCTTCGACGGTGCGCGGGCCCTTCCTGCGCCAGCGCGGCCTGGCGAGGCGAATCGTGAGCCGGCTGCTGATGACCGCCATGGCCGGCATGTTAAATCCTGGAGGCGACGATGTCAGCGCCTGACATGGACCTCGCGAGCGGGATCGCCGCCTTCGAGGCGAAGCAGTTCGCGCGGGCGATGCAGCTCCTCTCGCCGCTTGCCGAGCGGGGCGACCCGCAGGCCCAGTACCGGGTGGCGATCATGGCCCAGGTCGGGCTGGGCGTGGTGAAGAACTGCGCCGGCGCGGTGAAGTGGATGCGCGCGGCGGCCGAGCAGGGCTTTGCGCTCGCCCAGCACGGGCTGGGCTTCATGTTCTTCCAGGGCGAGTGCACGAAGGCGGATTTCACCGAGGCGGCGAAATGGTTCCGCCTCGCCGCCGAGCAGGGCCTCGCCGGATCGCAGTCGATGCTCGCGACGATGTACGAGAAGGGCCTGGGCGTTGAGCGCGATGCCGCGCAAGCGCAGAAGTGGCGCGCGGCCGCCGAGCGCGATTCCAGCGCTACTTCCTGATCCAGTCCTGGAACCCGCCCGCGTTCTTCCCCAGGCCGTGCGCGTAGCCGGCTTCGTAGGCCTCGGTCACCCGCTGCTGTTCTCGCTTGGGGTTGTGCAGGTAACCACAAGCCCAGCCGTTGACGTATTCCGGATCCACGCCGCTTTTCTCCATGCGGTCGATGGCTTCATAGTACGGATTGCTCATTGCGTGCGATGGTAAGCATTGAGCGACCCATGGCAACCCCCCCAAAGAGATAGATTGCCGGGGCGCGGCAGCCGCGCTAGGCTGGCCCTGTGTCGGGGAGCGCATGCGCTTCAAGGTTGTCATCGGCGAGCAGCTCTACGCGGTCGAGGTGGCCGAGGAGCTGCTCGCGCAGGCCGCCGAGGCCCACGAGCGGCTCGACCGCGACATGGACCGGGGCTGGCAGATGAGCCGCGAGTTCGTTCCGCACCCGAACCCTCTGCAGCGCTGCCAGATCGTCGCCGACCGGCTCCTCACCAGCCTCATGAACCGCAACGAGGCGACGGCGATGCTGATGGCGAGCTACATCGCGCGACGCATGCCGGGTGCGGTGGGAGTCGATATCGACGCCGCGGGCGAGATGCATAACACCGAGTTGCTCTACGCCTAGACCGATGAGCCTGGCCGGCGGCAGGATCCGCGAGGTCAAGCCCCTCAGCTTCATCTACGAGGTGAAAAGTGCGCTGCCGGCGGACGTGTGTGTCGAAGCCATCCGCCGCTTCGAGGCGAGCGCCGATCAGCAGTACCCCGGCCGCATCGGGCAGGAGGGCGCGGAGGCGGCGTCCGTCAAGCGCTCGACCGACCTGCGCATCAGCGGGCGCGAGGACTGGCGCGACATCGACCGGACGCTTTCGCAGCAGCTCGTGGCGATATTCAGCGAGCTCGCGCGGGAGTTCCCCTTTTTTGCCGCCAACTCTTTCAAGGACGTCGGCTACAACCTGCAGCGTACCCTGCCGGGGGAGCATTACCACTGGCACGTCGATTCGGGCCCGGGCGCCTTCAGCGCGCGCCAGATCGTCGCCATCTGGTATCTCAACGATGTACCTGGCCCGGGCGGCGAAACCGAGTTCGCGCTGCAGGAAGTCCGCATCCGGCCAGAGCAGGGCAAGCTCATCCTCTTCCCGCCCTTCTGGACGCACGTGCATCGCGGCGTCACGCTTGAGCGCGGCGTCAAATACATCGCGACCACCTGGATCTGCTTCGCGTGAGCTAACGCCGGCGCTTCACCCTGCTGACGATTTCCTCGCTTCGCCGCGATGCTGCAGGCATTCGCCAGTGACCGGCCACCAGGCCCGGGCGGAGTCCTGTACCGCTCCGACATCGCGGTGACGCTGTTCCTCAGCGCGCCGCAGGAGTACGATTGCGCTTGCCGGAATCCGCCGAGACCGCGCGGGTGAACGCAGCCTACCTCAACCTGATCCGCATGTGATCCGACCTGTAAGGCGCAGCCGAATGACCGACGCCAAGCTCTCGATGGAAGAGCGCATACTGCAGGCGGTGAAGCTCGCGCTCGCCAACGTCATCCGCGACACCGCCACGCCGCACGGCATGCGCCATCCGCTGTCGGACGGGACGATCCAGGACCTGCGTCAATGCCTTGCGCTCATCAGCGCACGCGAGCGCGAGCTCGCCGAGGCCGCCGGGCGGCCGAAGGACCGGCGTCCGCGCTTCACCGACGAGCCGACGGGCGAAGAGAAAGTGATCCGCTTTCACAAGAACAAGCCCCACGGCGATTAAAGCCGCAGGTACGCATAGCCTTCCTCACTCTGCAAACGACCGATTTCCGCGATCCCGGAAGGCACGACAAGCGCTGTCGAGATCACCTCGCCAGCGGCAATTCCGCGGCGCTCCAGTGTGTTGCTGCAGACGCGGAACTCGACGCCGCGCCGGCCAAACTCCCGGACAACCGCCGCGTACGGCTGCCCAGCCTCGTCCCGCGCCCCGTTCAGCAGGAAGTCGACGCCATTGTTGTGTGCGACCACAACGACCTTGACGTCGGGCACGGCGCTCAGGTGGTTGGCGAGATTGCGCAGTGCGGCACCCGCAGTCTCGCTGTTCGAGATGTGATACACGACGCGCGGTGCAGCGATTGGAGGGTGCGGGGGGGTGGAAAAAAACAGCCAGCTCGCCAGCATGAGCCCGGCGACGCCGGGCACAGACGCGGCAAGCGGGGAGCGCAGCAGCCCTGCAAACCAGCCGACCGCGCCGCGTTCCGGCCCGCCCTCCAGCCGGCGGCGCAGGTCGTTCGGGGCGGGCGGCATTTCCGCGTGGCGAGCGATCGTCGCACGTGTTGCCTGCAATGCCTCGAAGGAACGTCGACACCCCGCGCAAACGTCGAGATGCTCCTCCACCGCCATCGATGCCGCCAGATCCAGTTCCGCGTCGGCGTGGGCATTGAGCAGGCGCGTCGTTTCGATGCAGTTCATGTCCCGGTGTCCTCGTGCTTCACGGCCCCCGTGATGCCTGCCATGACCAGCCGGCGCCCCCTCGCCAGTCTCGACATGACGGTGCCGAGCGGGATTCCCGCGATCGATGCGATTTCCTTGTAGCTGCAGCCGTGAAGATCGCGCAACACCACGACTTCGCGGAATTCATGCGGGAGCATCCGCAGGCACCGTTGCACCAGCTCGCCGCGTGCGCGCTCGATCGCGCACGCTTCGGGATTGCGCGGAAATGGGATCACGGCTCCCGTGGCGACCATCTCCGGAAGAATCGCCTCTTCGTCGAACTCGCCTGCAAGCACGGCATGCCGCTCCCTGGCGCGCAACTCGTTGCAGGCGTTGCGCACGATCTTGAGCAACCAGCCCCGTCCATCGCCGCCCCGGAAAGAGCCAAAGAAGCGAAATGCCCGAAGGTACGCCTCCTGCACCGCGTCGCGGGCTTCGTCCTCGTTGCGCATGAGCCAGTGCGCGAGCGCGTACGCTGTGTCTAGGTGCGGCAGCATGACGCGCTCGAATCGGGCGCGGTCGTCGGCGGTCAAGGGGTCTCTCCCAAGCTATAGAGATCGCGATTCGGCCTATTTTATTCCTTCCCCCGGGAATATTTCCTCTCAATTCGCGGTAGAGGATGTCAGCGGTCGGTGGGCCGGGGCGGACGCAACATCACCCCAGCTCGCGACGGTCGTCCCGTGGCTCAAGATCAGAAGGGGGAGATCGAAATGAAGCGCCAAACACTGCTTGCAGTAATGATGTCCGTGACGCTCGTGGCTATCCCGACGGGCGGTATCGCCGCCGGCCCTGTGGGACCGGACAAGGTCGTATACCACGTCAACGATACGGTGGCGCAGGCGACGGACGCCCTGCGCAACGCTGGCAACCATCTCGAGGTGAATCCGAAGGCCAAGATCATTGTAGTGACCCACGCGCAAGGCGTCGATTTCCTCTTCAACGACGCCAAGGACAAGAACGGCAATCCCTACAGTATCCCCGTCGAGCAGCTGAAGAGCCAAGGGGTCAGATTCGAGGTGTGCGATATTACCCTGCGCAACCGCAAGCTCGCCAAGGACAAGTTCATCCCCGAGGCGACCTTCGTGCCTTCGGGCGTCGCCGAGATCACGCGGTTGCAGCAGCGCGAGGGATACGCGTATCTTCGTCCCTAGCCGGAACGATATGGCGCAAAGCAGTTGCAGCACGCTCGAACCCTACGCGCTGCGCGTGCTGGGGGACAGCATGGAGCCCGAGTTCGCCGACGGCTGCGTCGTCATTGTCGACCCGGGTTACGCGCCGCGCGACGGCTCGTACGTGATCGTCGAGTTCGCCGGCGACGTGTTCTTCCGCCAGCTGGTCGTCGACGGCGAGCGCCGCTTCCTGAAACCCCTCAATCCGAGGTACGGCGCTTTCGAGCTCACCCCGCCTTACACGATCCGCGGCGGTGTCGTGCAAAAGGCGGGACGAAGGCGCTTGCAGCGCAAGCACTACGAATAGGCGCGCCTCGAGGGAGGCGCAGTACGCGCGCAGCACGTGAAGACGGCGGATCTTGACGATCCCGTGCTCAAACCCTGCACGCTGCGCTCGGCGAACGGCGAGCCGGTGTGGGACGTGGCGGCGCGCTACCTGTGCGCGAAGCGCATGATCGCGCCGCTCATACCCAATCTGCCGCCGCTTACTGGTTGACCGGCGAGGCCGGGTCCATCAGCAGCGCGGTGAGGTCCTTCATCTGCTGCTCGGTGAGCGCACTGGCGTGGCCGAAGCGCGGCATCTGCGAGCAGAGGCTGTATGCCTTGGCGTTGTAGATCTTGCCGTAGGCGTAGCGCTGGATGTCCGCGCCGTACCCGCGCTTCCTGGCGAACTGGTACAGGCTCGGCCCCACCGTGCCGAAGGAGCTCTCCCGCGGCCCGATCTGGTGGCAGTTGTAGCAGCTGCCGCCGACGCCGCCCTTGTCGTTCCAGGCCATGCCGCCGCCGTTCTGCGCGATGCGCTCGCCGGCTTTCCAGTCGCCCACCATCTTGCCGTCCGCCGGCCATTTGATGGCGGCCAGCTGCGCCTTCTGCAGCCTGTCGGCAAGTTCTTGCGGCGGGTTGTCCTGGTACTTGGTGCAGGCGGCCTGCACGCTGTCCAAGTTCAGGCGGTCCATGCCGGCGATCCCCCTGGCATGGAAGTCGCGCTTCATCATCGCCAGCGCGTCGGGGCTGTAGTCGCGCTGCGGCGTGGCACACGAAGCGAGGAGCGCGGCGGTGACGGCCAGCAACCCTGCGGATGCGAGTCTCATGGCGTGGGTCTCCCTAGCGCTTTATGCCAGGGCCGCGGTACACCTGCCCGTTGGCATTGACGGTGAGATAGGTCAGCAGCGCGCTCAGCGTTTCCGAGGTATAGCCCGGTTCGGGGAAGCGCTGCTGGCGGAAGCAGTCGTTCAGTCGCCACTGCAGCGAGTGCATCACGCCGCCGGTCATGCGGTAGCCCGGCCAGCCCTGCACCGCGCGGATCGCCTGCTCCGGCTTGGGGAAATTCGGCAGCGGCTGGGTGCGGATGCGCTTGTCGTCCACGCTGTGGCAGCTCGCGCAGGAGAAGTCGAAGGTGCCGGCGCGGTAGAAGAAGATCGCCTTGCCGATCTCGTAGGTCGCGCGCTCCTTCGGGTGGTTCTGCGGCGCCGCGAACTTCATGTCGCGCGACTGCGCGGCGACGTAGGTCACCAGCGACACTGGCTCCGGCGTGCGCACCGGGCTGCTAAAGGGCTGCTTCGCAAGCTCCGCGTACGTGAACCCCTGCAGCGTGATCATGCAGTGCACGATGCGCGCTTCGGCGTCCATCACCCGGTCGGCGTCGGCGAAGTAGCGCGGCATCTGTGCATACGCGCCCTTCACCACGCCCGGCCCGAGGCCCAGGTCGCACTGCTCGAGGGAAGCGTTCTTCGGCCCGCGGCGCGCGCGCCACAGCTCCTCGCCCTTCACCTCAAAGAGCTCCGCCGGGTTGTCCTGTTCCATGATCTCGCGGAACTTGTCGAATTCCGCGGCGGTGGGGTCGGCGGCCTGCGCCGCCGCCTGCTGCCATGGGGCCGCTACCATCACGGCAGCGAGCGCGAGCGCGAGCGCATGTCTCATCTTGCTCTCCTC
>JBKKAZ010000085.1:0-8422 GCA_046714435.1 Casimicrobiaceae bacterium | reverse complement strand
ACGGCGGCCTGCTCGCCTTTCTCGCCCGGGAGCGCAACGCGCGCGGCTATGGTGTCGAGATCACCGACGCGGGTGTGCGGGCGAGCATCGAAAACAGTGTCAACGTGATCCAGAGCGACCTCGAGGGCGGCCTTGCCGGCTTCGACGACGGATCGTTCGATGTGGTGATCCTGTCGCAGACGTTGCAGGCGATGCGCCACATCGAGGAGATCGTCGACGAGATGCTGCGCGTCGGCCGCTTCGCCGTGGTGTCGTTCCCGAACTTCGGGTACTGGCGGCACCGGCTGCAGATCCTGCGCGGCCGCATGCCGGTGTCCGAATCGCTGCCTTACCAGTGGTACGACACGCCGAACGTCCACCTGTGCACCGTCGCGGATTTCGACGCGTTCCTCGCGGCTCGCGGCTACCACGTCGAGGATCGGGTGGTGCTGGCAGGAGGCCAGCGCATCGACTGGGCGCCGAACCTGCGCGGGGAGCTCGCGATCTATCGCTTCACCCGGCCCAATCGTCGTCCCCGCGAAAGCGGGGACCCAGCGTCTTCGCGACCGCGAGCCACTGGATTCCCGACTGCGCGGGAATGACGCCGTGGAGGGCCGAAACGGTTGCCTGGTGCCAAGTTGCGCACGCCAAAGATGTAGGCGCTCACTTCGACGCTTCGGCTCGCCATGTTTGCCGCCCGGGGGCATCATCCACCCGCGAAAACTAAGGCCTTGACCTAAGTATTGGCGCGCCATAAACTTAGGCAAATGCCTAATCAATCGCCTCGGCTCGATCGCGTCTTTCATGCCCTTGCCGATCCTACGCGGCGGGCTGTCCTGAAACGGTTGGGCAGCGGCCCCGCCCCGGTGAGCGAACTGGCTCAGCCGTTCAGAATGGCGTTGCCGTCGTTCTCCCAACACCTTGACGTGCTCGAGAACTGTGGTCTGGTTCGCTCCCGCAAGACGGGCCGTGTCCGGACCTATCGAATCGCGCCGCAGCCGCTCGAGGCTGCCGAGCGCTGGATGGCAAGCCAACGCGCGATCTGGGAACGCCGTCTTGATCAACTCGACAACTACCTCAGCAACCTGAAGGAGTAACCAACCATGAAACGCGCAACCTACCAAGCCGACCCGAAGCGCGACCTGGTCCTGGAACGCATCGTCGACGTCCCGAGGGAACTCGTGTGGAAGGCGTGGACCACGCCGGAACACATCAAGCAATGGTTCACGCCCGCGCCGTGGACGACGGTGGACTGCGAGATCGATTTGCGCCCCGGGGGCATTTTCCGAACGGTCATGCGCTCACCGGAGGGACAGGAATTTCCGAACCTCGGGTGCTATCTCGAAGTAATCGAGAACGAAAGGCTCACCTTTACCGACGCGCTCGATCCCGGTTTCCGCCCGACTCACCGGCCGCCGAGCTGCGGGGACTCTCACATGACGGCGGTCATCACGCTCGAGCCCCACGGCAAGGGGACCAAGTACACCGCGCTTGCGATCCACGCGGACGAAGCGGGCCGCAAGGGTCACGAGGCGATGGGGTTCCACGAGGGTTGGGGCAAGGCCCTCGATCAGCTCTTAGCGCTCGTCAAGTCGGGCATGCACGATCAGCGCGCCGATCAACCTCTTCAACGCTAATCGCCAGACGCCGGACCCGGCACCCGGATCCGATTCCCGGGCCGTGGGTCAAAGGCCTTTGCGACGGCGCTCCGGCGCGACGTGATCGCGAACCCGCCAGCGGCCGCCGACCATCACGTCGCGAAATGGTCGCGACGGGCTGACGAACACGAGCGCGTCGAGAAGCCGAGCCGTAGGTACATCGCGCAGCGCGTCGTCGTTCGGATCGGCGACGACGAGATCGGCCCGCGCGCCGGTCACGAGTCCCCAATTCGGAACTCCCGCAGCCGCTGCGCCGCCTTGCAGCGCGCGCTCGAACAGCCGGACCGCGGTCGATTGCGTCGTCGTCGCGGCAATGTTCCGCTGCTGCCGCGCGAGGCGCTGGCCGTACTCCAGCAGGCGCAGTTCCTCGCGCCAGTCTCGCGTCACCTGACTGTCCGATCCGATCGCGATCGGCACGCCGGCGGCGAGCAAGCCGGGTAGATCGGGCAGGCCATCGCCGAGATTCGCTTCGGTGGTGGGGCACAGCACCACGCCGGCACCGGTCGATGCGACCGATGCGATCTCCTGCGGCGTGGCGTGGGTTGCATGCACCAGCTGCCAGCGCCCGTCGAGCGTGACGTTGCCGGCGAGCCATTCGATCGGCCGCTTCCCGGTCGCAGCCAGGCAATCGTCCACCTCACCTGTTTGCTCGGCGACGTGGATGTGGATCGGACCTGCGTCGCCGGCGCATCGCTCCGCCAGCGCGGCGATCGACGAGGGCCGCGCAGCGCGCAGCGAATGGATGGCCACCCCCGCGGTCACCATCGGCTTGGCCAGCGCTCGAACGCCGTCGCGCAGCGCGATCACGTCGTCGACCGTGGTCGCAAAACGGCGCTGGTTGTCACGAAGCGCATCGCTCGCGAATCCCTCGCGTTCGTAGAGCACCGGCAACAGCGTCAGGCCGATGCCGGCCTGCACCGCGGCTTCGGCAAGCGCGCGCGACATCATCATCAGATCCGCGTAGCGCGATCCGTTCGGCGCGTGCTGCAGGTAGTGGAACTCACACACCTGCGTGTAGCCCCCGCGCAGCATTTCGGTGTACAGCCGCGCGGCCAGCACGCGAAGCTCGTCGGGCTCGACGCGGTTGGCGATCGCGTACATGCGCTCGCGCCAGGCCCAGAAGTCGTCGTGCTCGCCCTGCCGGTGCTCGGCGTGGCCCGCGAACGCGCGCTGGAAGGCGTGGCTGTGCGCATTGACGAGCCCCGGCAGCGCCGGACCCGCGAGCGTTGTCGCGTCCTCGGGCGCTGGTCCGGAATCCGGTTCGATTCGGCTCCAGCAGCCGTCGCCGCCGATGACAAGCAGTACGTTCTCGCGCCACGCGCCGCCGACCCACGCGCGGGTTGCCCAGAGCCTCGCTTCAGCGTTCATCGGGTGACCAGGCAAGCATCGCATCGACCAAGCGTTGCAACAGCGGCAGCACGCGCGCCGCACGTTCGGGCCGGTACGCGAATGGCGGCTCGCCATCCATGTAGCAGTCCAGCACCATCTCGAGCTGGACCGCGTAGACGCGCGAGCGTGAAGCTCCGTAGTGACGAGTGATGTAGCCACCCTTGAAACGGCCGTCGACGACCTGCGTGAAATCGCGCTGGCTCTCGAGCACGCCGCCAAGCGCGCTGCGAAGCGACGGCGCGCAACTCGACCCGCTCGCCGTTCCCAGATTGAGATCCGGCAGCCGGCCCTCGAACAGCCATGGCAGTTCGGCCCGGATGCTGTGGCCGTCGAACACGATCGCGTGCCCGTGCAACGCGCAAAGGCGCGACAGTTCGCCGGCAAGCGCCGCGTGATAGGGCCGCCAGTAGCGTTCCCGCCGGCGTTCGACCTCGGCCTGGTCGGGCTCGCAGCCCTCGCGATACAGCGGCGCGCCGTCGAAAAAACGCGTGGGGCAAAGTTCGGTGTTGTTGGCGCCCGGATACATCGGCGCGTTGTCCGGGGGCCGGTTGAGATCGATGACATAGCGGCTTGCGGCCGGCACGATCAGCCCTGCGCCCATTGCGCGCACGAAATCGTAGAGACGGTCGAGGTGCCAATCGGTGTCCTCGACCGCCAGCGCGCGCGGGACAAGCTGCGCCGCCAGTTCATGGGGGATGAAGGTGCCAGTGTGCGGCACGCTCACCAGCAGCGGCGTGGTTCCGGTCTGCAGCGTGAACGCGTCGCCGCTCATCGCGCCAATGCTTCGACACCGGCAACGACAACGCGGATGCAGGGATTGCGGCCGAACCAGTAGGCGAGTTCGTTCGGGTGCCCGAGGTCCCACACGGCGAAGTCCGCTCGCTTGCCCACGGCGAGTTCGCCGCGGCTTGCATGAACACCGAGCGCGCGCGCGCCGTTGCGCGTGACGCCGCGAACCGCTTCCTCCGGCGTCAGCCCGAACAGCGTGCAGGCCATGTTGAGCATGAGGAGCAGCGAGAGCGTCGGCGATGAGCCGGGATTGTGATCGGTCGCAATCGCGATCGGCACGCCCGCCTCGCGCAGCGCCTGGACCGGCGGTAGCCGCGTCTCGTGTAGGAAATAGAACGCGCCGGGCAGGAGCACGGCGACGGTGCCGGCGGCTGCCATTGCGCGGATGCCATCCTCGGAGACGTACTCGAGATGGTCGCACGACAGCGCGCCATAGCCGGCCGCGAGCGCAGCCCCGCCCTGGTCGGAGAGCTGCTCGGCGTGCAGCTTGACCGGCAAACCCAGCCGCGTCGCCGCGTCGAACACGCGCCGGGTCTGCGCGGGCGAAAAGGCGATGCGGTCGCAGAACGCGTCGACCGCGTCGACCAGGCCTTCGGCGTGCAGTGCCGGAAGCCAGTCGCATACCGCAGCGATGTAATCGTCGGCGCGGCCGTCGAATTCGGGCGGCACGGCGTGCGCGGCGAGCATCGTGGTGCACACGCTGACGGCCCGTTCGCGGCCGAGTCGGCGCGCGACCCGCAGACAGCGCGCTTCGTCGCCGGCGGTCAGCCCGTATCCCGACTTGATTTCGATGCTGGTGACGCCCTCCGCGCGCAATGCATCCAGCCGCACCGCGGCCAAGTCGAACAGCGCGGCGTCGCTCGCCGCACGCGTTGCGGCAACCGTCGAGCGGATGCCGCCACCGGCACGCGCGATCGACTCGTAGCTCGCTCCGTTGAGGCGCTGCTCGAACTCGTCCGCGCGCTGGCCGCCGTAGACGAGATGGGTATGGCAGTCGACCAGCCCCGGCGTGACCAGCGCGCCGCCGAGCCCGATCTCGCGCTCAATGGAAACATCGCGCGGGATTTGGTTCTCGGGACCGACCCAGCGGATCGTTTCGCCCTCGGTCACCAACGCCCCAGGCTCGATCAGTCCCCAAGCGCGGCCCTGCGCGAGAGTCGCAAGCTTGGCGTCGCGCCACAGCGTGCTTTTCATCGCTGGCGCCCCCGAGTCGAGAACTGCAGCCACCAACCCACCGGGGTGCCGGCGTCGGCATCCGCCGCGAAGCGCACCGCTGGCGGAGGGGCGTCGAACCACAGCAAGCTGTGTGCTTCGGTTCGAATCGCGCTTCCCGGCGCGTAGCAGAAGCCGCCGACCGCGGTGAACAAGCCGAACCCGTCGCCGGCAGGCGACCAGGGACGATGGTCCACGGCGAGGGCCATCGCGCCGACAGCATCGCGAAGCATCAGGTTGAGATCGCGCGTCGGTCCGTCGACCAACCGGCACATCGGCGCGCAGGCGCCGTCGAACCGCAGCGGCGCGTCGCCGGGCAGGACGCGCCGCTCGCCCTCGGGCAGCGACAGGATCACCCCTGCGCCCTCGACCACCGCGAACCAGCGCGTCGCGCCCGGGAACGCGGAAAACGCGCCATCGCCTTCGATGTCGGCGAGACTCACGCGCACCTTCCAGGATTCGCCCGCCGGCCAGGCGAAAAGTTCGCGCGTCTGTCCGCCACCGTTTTTCCACGGCTGCGGAGGGACCGACTGCGCGGTCATCACGCGGACGCTGCTCATGAGCGGAACGCGCCTTCGAGCTGGTAGCGCGAGCCCGGATGCACCAGCCGCACCAGCGTGATCGGCACGCCGCTGGTGGAGGTCCGCCGCTCGACCACGAGGCAAGGTTCGCTGCGCTCGATGTGCAGCAGCCGCGCTTCCTTCCAGGTCGGCGCGCGGAGGCGTGGGCAAGATTTGGTCACCCGCACATGGTACTTGCACAAAGTTCAAGTAGGATGCCTCGAAACACCGCCCCAAGCCTTCGCGGGAGCCTGCCATGTCCGACCTGTCCACGATTCGCACCATCGCCTCGCCGCGCCCGGTAAAGTCGCCGATCGGAACCAAGCTCCACTGCCGCAACTGGCTGATCGAGGCGGCGTGGCGGATGCTGCAGAACAACCTCGACCCGGAGGTGGCCGAGAATCCGGACGCGCTGGTGGTCTACGGCGGGATCGGCAAGGCGGCGCGCGACTGGCCCTCGTTCGAAGCGATCCTGAAGGCGCTGATCGAGCTGCGCGAGGACGAGTCGCTGCTGATCCAGTCGGGCAAGCCGGTCGGCGTGTTCCGCACCCACCCGGACGCGCCGCGCGTGCTGATCGCGAATTCGAACCTGGTGCCCAAATGGGCGACCTGGGAACACTTCGACGAGCTGGATCGGCGCGGCCTGATGATGTACGGGCAGATGACCGCCGGCTCCTGGATCTACATCGGCAGCCAGGGCATCGTGCAGGGCACCTACGAGACTTTCGTCGAGGCGGGCCGCCAGCACTACGGTGGCACGCTCGCGGGACGCTGGATTCTGACCGCGGGACTCGGAGGCATGGGCGGCGCGCAACCGCTCGCAGCGAGCTTCGCCGGAGCCTGCTCGCTCAACATCGAGTGCCAGCAGGACCGCATCGATTTCAGGTTGCGGACCCGTTATCTGGACGAGCAGGCGACAAATCTCGACGACGCCCTCGCGCGCATCGCCAAGTACACGGCTGCCGGCGTCGCGAAGTCGATCGGGTTGCTCGGCAACGCCGCCGACGTGGTCCCGGAGATCGCGCGGCGCACGCGTGCGGGCGCTCACCGGCCCGATCTGGTCACCGACCAGACCTCCGCACACGATCTGGTCAACGGCTATCTGCCCTCGGGCTGGACGGTTGCGCAGTGGCTCGCGGCGCGAAGTGACGCCAGCCAGCACGCGGGACTGCGCGCGGACGCGACCCGAAGCTGCGCCGTGCACGTGCAGGCGATGCTCGCGCTCAAGGCGATGGGCATTCCGACAGTCGACTACGGCAACAACCTACGCCAGGTCGCGTTCGATGCCGGTGTGAAGAACGCGTTCGACATTCCCGGCTTCGTGCCGGCGTACATCCGGCCGCTGTTCTGCCTCGGCAAGGGTCCGTTCCGCTGGGTTGCGCTTTCGGGAGATCCCGAGGACATCCGCAAGACCGATCGTAAGCTGAAGGAAATGTTTCCCGACGACCCGCACCTGAATCGCTGGCTGGATCTGGCCGGCGAGCGCATCGCGTTCCAGGGACTGCCCGCTCGCATTTGCTGGCTGGGCCTGGGCGAGCGCCATCGCGCCGGGCTCGCGTTCAATGCGATGGTGAAAAGCGGCGAACTCAAGGCGCCGATCGTCATCGGCCGCGATCACCTCGACAGCGGGTCCGTGGCCTCGCCCAATCGCGAGACCGAGAGCATGCGCGACGGCTCCGATGCGGTTTCGGATTGGCCGCTCTTGAACGCGCTGCTCAACACCGCCGGCGGCGCGACCTGGGTGTCGCTGCATCACGGCGGCGGCGTCGGCATGGGTTACTCGCAGCACGCGGGCGTGGTGATCGTCTGCGACGGCACCCCCGAGGCCGCCGCCCGCCTCGAACGCGTGCTGTGGAACGATCCGGCGACCGGCGTGATGCGCCACGCGGACGCGGGCTACGAGGAGGCGATCCGCTGCGCGCGCGAGCAGAAGCTCAACCTGCCGATGATCGGTTCGTAATTGGCGCCAGCTGGTGTTGCCCATGCGTGTCGGCACGCTGGTTTCATATTCGGGTGTCATTCAGAGCAACGCGAAGAACCTGCTTTTTCCATCGCGACGAAGAATGCAAAAGCGGATCCCACGCTTCGCTCTGGATGACACAAGCGGACAGATCCCACGCTTCGCTCTGGATGACACTTGGGGTATGCGACGCCGATGAGCGCTGTACTGAATCTTGTTCCCGGCCGCTTGAGCCTCGCCGACATCGCGGCGGTGCACGCCGGCGGCGTGCGGCTTGCGCTCGACCCGAAGGCGCGTCCCGCGATCCGCGCCAGCGCGGATGTCGTGCAGCGCGCGGCACGCGGCAGCGCGCCTGTCTATGGCGTGAACACGGGCTTCGGCAAGCTTGCGCAGACTCGCATCGACGCGGCGGCGCTCGAAGCGCTGCAACAGAACCTGATTCGCTCGCACGCAGTGGGTGTCGGTGAGCCGCTGGCACCGAGCGTCGTGCGGCTGATGCTCGCGCTCAAGGCGGCGAGCCTCGCACGCGGCGCGTCGGGCGTGCGTGAAGAGGTCGTCGACACGCTGCTCGCTGTTCACGATGCGGGACTCGTCCCTTTCGTTCCCGGGCAAGGGTCGGTGGGCGCGTCGGGCGATCTCGCGCCGCTCGCCCACATGACGCTTGCGATCCTCGGCGAAGGCGAGATGCTGGTCGGTGGCGCTCGCGTGGCCGCGCGGGAAGTGCTCCGGCAAGCCGGCATCGCTCCGCTCGAACTGGCTGCGAAGGAAGGGCTCGCGCTGATCAATGGGACGCAGACCTCGACCGCGCTCGCGCTGCACGCATTGCTCAGCTTCGAGCCGGTGCTGGAATCCGCGCTGATCATCGGGGCGATGAC
>JBKKAZ010000084.1:0-3211 GCA_046714435.1 Casimicrobiaceae bacterium | reverse complement strand
ACCACCTGCGCCGACGCGCTCGACGTGTTCCGTCGCTACGGCATCGAGGTAGCTCCGGCCGTGCAGCGCGTGCTCGAAACCGGCGCGGGCGAATCGGTGAAGCCCGGCGATCCGCGGCTCGCGCGCGCCGAGGCGCACTTGATCGCGACGCCGCAGATGGCGCTGCAAGCAGCCGCGAGCGTCGCGTGTACGGCCGGCGTGGAGCCGCTGATCCTCGGCGACAGCCTCGAGGGCGAAGCGCGCGACTTGGGCAAGGTCATGGCGGGCATCGCCCGGCAGGTGGTCGTGCATGGCCAGCCGGCGAAGGCGCCCTGCGTGCTGCTGTCCGGCGGCGAGACCACGGTGACCGTGCGCGGCAGCGGCCGAGGCGGCCGCAATGTCGAGTTCGCGCTCGCGCTGGCGATCGCGCTCGAAGGCTCGCCGGGCGTCTACGCAATCGCCGGCGACACCGACGGCGTGGACGGGCAGGAGGAGATCGCCGGCGCCATCGTGGCGCCCGACACCCTCGCACGCGCCTGGTCGAAAGGCATCCGCCCGCGCGAGAGCCTCGCGAACAATGATGGCCACAGCTTCTTCGGAGCGCTGGGCGACTCGGTCGTCACCGGCCCGACGCTGACCAACGTCAACGACTTCCGCGCGATCCTCGTGACCGGCGGCGAGAAACGCGCATGAGATTCGGCACCGAGCTGATGCGCCAGGCGGACGCGCTGGGCAACTTTTCCGAGGACGCGCCGCACATTACTCGCCGCTACCTCTCGCCGCAGCACAAGGCGGCGGGCGAGTTCCTGATCGGGCTGATGCGCCGCGCGGGCATGAGCGCCGCCTTCGATGCGCTGGGCAACATCGTCGGCCGCTACGCGGCCAGCGACCCGAACGCTCCGGTGGTGATGAGCGGCTCGCATCAGGACAGCGTGCGCAATGCCGGCCGCTACGATGGGTTGTTCGGCATCATCACGGCGATCGAGTGCGTCCGCGACCTCCACGCGCGCGGCAGGACGCTTCCCTACACGCTGGAGATCGTCGGCTTCGGCGACGAGGAAGGCGTGCGCTTCGGCGCGGCGCTGATCGGCAGCAAGGCGATGGCGGGAAGCTTCGAGCCCGCCTGGCTCGATAAGGCCGACGACAGCGGCATTACCATGCGCCAGGCATTGCGCGACTTCGGCGGCGATCCCGACGGCTGGAGGGGCGTCGACCGCCGCGGCAGGAACGTCGTCGCCTACGTCGAATCGCACATCGAGCAAGGACCGGTGCTGCTGAACGAAGGGCTCGCCGTCGGTGTCGTCACCGCGATCGCCGGTGCAACGCGAGTGCGCGTGAACGTGACCGGCCTCGCCGGCCATGCCGGCACGGTACCGATGGGAAGCCGCCGGGACGCGCTCGCCGCGGCGAGCGAGATGGTACTGCTGGTCGAGCGTCATTGCCAAAGCCATCCGGGCCTGGTCGGCACCGTCGGCAAGATCGCCGCACTGCCCGGCGCGATCAACGTGATTCCGCAGGATGTGGAGTTCACAGTCGACGTGCGATCGGGGGGCGACGCCCTGCGCCGCGAGGCGGTGCACGCGCTCGAGCAGGGCTTCGGAGAAATCGCGCGACGGCGCAACGTCAAGGTGATCAGCGCGCCGTTCTACGCGGCGGATGCAGCACCGTGCGACCCGGTCTTGCAGGCGCGGCTGGCCGAGGCCATCGCCGCGCACGGCATTCCGGTCAGGCGCTTGCCGAGCGGGGCCGGCCACGACGCGATGGTCTTTCCCGTCGTCTGCCCCACGGCGATGCTGTTCGTCCGGTGCGGCAATAACGGGATTAGCCACCATCCCGACGAGACCATGACCGCTGAGGACGCCGAGGTCGCAACGTCGGTGCTGCTGCACTTTTTCGAACACTTTGATCCCGCGGCCTTCGCACGGGCGCGCGCAGTCCCGTCCACACGAGGTTCAAGCGCATGACCGCAGTCCATCAGCCCACGACGCATTCGCAAGTTTCCTACGCCGCGCTCGGAGCGTGGATCGACGCGCATCATGCGGAGCAGATCGAGTTCCTGCGCCAGATCGTGCGCGTTCCCTCCGACACGCCGCCGGGAAACAACGCTCCGGCCGCGGAGAAGGCCGCGGAACTGCTGACCCGGCTCGGCTTCGAGGTCGAGCGTCATCCGGTGCCGGCCGACTTCCTGCGCGATTACGGAATGCAAAGCGTTACCAACCTGATCGTCCGTCATCGCTTCGGCGCGGGTGGGCCGACCATCGCGCTCAACGCGCACGGCGACGTCGTACCTCCCGGTGCCGGTTGGACCAAGCCGCCCTACGAGGGTGTGGTCGAGAACGGACGCATGTACGGCCGTGGCGTGGCGGTGTCGAAGTCGGACATCGCGGGATTCACCTACGTGCTGGCGGCACTGCGCGCACTCGCCAACGAGGATTCGCCTTTGAAGGGTGCGGTCGAACTGCATTTCACCTACGACGAGGAGGTCGGTGGACTCGCGGGGCCGGGCTTCCTGCTCGACAACAAGCTGACCCGGCCCGACTACGCGATCGCCGCCAGCTTCAGCTACGCGGTCGTCACGGCACACAACGGCTGCCTGCAGCTCGAAGTCACCGTGCACGGCAAGTCAGGCCACGGAGCGCTCCCCGAGACCGGACGCGATGCGTTTCGCGCCGGAAACGCGATCCTCGGCGCCATCTACACCGAGGCCGACGCGATGAGGTCCAACAAATCGCGCGTGAAAGGGATCGACAGCCCGACGATGATCGTCGGCCTCCTCTCGGGAGGCATCAACACCAACGTCGTGCCCGACAAGCTGACCTTGCGGTTGGACCGGCGGATCACGCCCGAGGAAGATCCGGCGGAGGTCGAGGCGCGCGTGCGTGCGCTGATCGAAGACGCGGTGCGGGGTCGCGACGGCATTCGCATCGAGATCCGCCGTCTGGTCCTCGCCAACGCGTTGAAGCCGCTGCCCGGTCACGAGAAGCTCGTCGAGGCGATCCAGCGCCACGGCCGGCGCGTGTTCGGCGAGGACCTACCCGCCGTCGGGACGCCGCTGTACGCCGACGCGCGCCTCTACGGCGAGCACGGCGTGCCCGTCGTCATGTACGGCGCGGGGCCGCGCACGATCACCGAGGCCAACGCCAAGCAACCCGACGAGAACCTGCTGCTCGAGGACCTGCGCCGCGCGACCCAGGTGGTCGCGTGCACCGTGTTCGATCTTCTGCGCGGCTAG
>JBKKAZ010000083.1:0-6305 GCA_046714435.1 Casimicrobiaceae bacterium | reverse complement strand
CTCGGGACCGCCGCGCACATGACACGGGAGGACGAGAAAGCCCGCATCGCGCGCGAGTTGCATGACGAACTCGGCGGCGCGCTCACCATGCTGCAGATGGATGTTGCCTGGTGCAAGGAGAAGCTCCCGCCGGAGGCGAAGGGCATTGTCTCGCGGCTCGAGCGCATGGAGAAGCTGCTGAAATCCACAGCTGCGGCGACCCGCCGCATCGCTACCGAACTGCGCCCGATGATGCTGGACGACCTGGGACTGGCGGACGCGCTCGAATGGCTGGTCGGGGATTTCAACCAGCGGATCGGCGTCGCGTGCAAGCTGACGCTGCCGGAATCGATGCCGACGCTCCCGTCCGCGCAGTCGACCGCCGTATTCCGGATCGTGCAGGAATCGCTGTCGAACATCGCCAGGCACGCACTCGCCACGCGGGCGGAAGTCACGATCGAGCAGGACGGGCGCACCATGACCATACGGGTCGGTGACGATGGCGTCGGGTTTTCTCCGCAGGATCCACGCAAGCCCAATGCCTACGGGCTGCTGGGGCTGCGAGAGCGCGCGTCGCTGCTGAACGGCGAAGCGCGGGTGGTCAGCACGCCGGGCAAGGGCACGCAGGTAAACGTATGGCTGCCTTTAGGGGAATCGCTGCCGCCATGATCCGCGTGATCATTGCCGACGATCACACGATTCTGCGCGAGGGCGTGAAGCAGCTGCTGCTCGCCGCGGGGGATATCGACGTGGTGGGCGAGGCCGGCGACGGACTCGAGGCGCTGCAGCAGGTTCGCGCCGTCGAGTGTGATGTGCTGATCCTGGACATGTCGATGCCCGGGCGCAGCGGCATGGAACTGATCCGGCAGGTCAAGGACGAGAAACCGAGGCTTCGCATCCTGGTGCTCAGCATGCACGCGGAGCATCAGTACGCAGTTCGTGCCATCAAGTCGGGCGCGTCGGGGTACTTGACCAAGGACAGCGCGGCGACTCTGCTGGTCAGCGCGATCCGCAAGGTTGCCGCAGGAGGCGCGTTCATCAGCGCCGAGGTTGCGGAGCAGCTTGCGTTGGGCGCGATGCCGCATGCGCAGGTGCCGCCCCATGAGACGCTTTCCGACCGCGAATACCAGGTGTTTCGCATGCTGGTGGCCGGCATGACGGTCACCGAGATCGCCGATCGATTGAGCCTCTCGTCCAAGACGGTCAGCACGCACAAGGCCCGCCTGATGGAAAAGCTCAGCGTCGGCAATCCGACCGAGCTGGTCTACTACGCGCTCAAGCACGGGCTCGCGGACGACCCCAGCGTCCCGCTCTGACCCGTTGACGCAGCAGGGGTAGGGGAATCCCTACCCGGGGTGCGGCGCCGGCCGACCCCCGCGCTGCGTCGCATCCTGACCCCCGCAATCAGGCGCGCGGACTGGTGGTGCGTCCGTGCCGTAGTGATACTCGATCGCATGATCGATGTCGCCGCCACCCGGGTCTTTCTCGTGGAGGACCAGCCGCCGATGCGCGAGCGGCTGCACGAGTACCTCGCCGAAATCGAAGGCGTCATGGTGGTCGGCGACGCCGCAACGCCCAGGGATGCGATCGCGGGCATCCTCGAGACCCTTCCCGACCTGGTGCTGCTCGACTATCACCTCGATGGTGGCACCGGCATCGAGGTGCTTCGTGGCGTGGGTCCGGTCGCTCCCGGCGTGGTCTTCGTGGTGCTGACGCAGCACGACGGACCGCAGCTTCGTCGCGCCTGCCTCGCCGCGGGGGCGAGCTACGTCCTGGACAAGGCCACCGAGTTCGGACAGATCCGGCAGCTCGTCGCCGCGGTCGGCACGGTTCGGAACTGATCATCCATGCCTGTCAACATGAAAGCGAGCGTGACATGGAATGCGCCGTCGCACTGAACGCAATCCCGTTGGAACCGCAAGCCGTCCAGTCGGGCCGGGCCATCCTGCGCGAGGTCATGCGCCCGATTCCACCGTCACGTGTGGCGGAGCCGCATCGCCAGCCGCAGGCCTTCCAGCGGGGGCCGGCAAGTCTCTGGGACCCCCTGATCGCCACGCGGATGAGGATACGCAAGGGCGCGACCCTGTATCGTCCCGGCGATCGATTTGCTTCGCTGTATCTCATCCGGTCGGGCTCGTGCAAGACCGTCATGCTGAACGACGACGGGCAGGGCCACATCCTCGGCTACCACATGTGCGGCGATCTGGTCGGGGTCGATGGCATCGGCGATGGCCGCCATCACGCAAGCCTGGTCGCGCTCGAGGATGGCGAGCTGTGCGTGATTCCGTTCGACCGCGTCGAAGCGCTCGCGCGCAACGACGTGCAGTTCCAGCGCCAGTTCTACCGCGTGCTCGCCACCGAGACGACGCTGGCCCGCACCGCGCTGCTGATGCTGGCGAGCATGCGCGCGGAGCAGCGGCTCGCGGCTTTCCTGCTCGACTTGTCGCGTCGCTACGCGGCGCTGGGTTACTCGTCCCGCGAATTCGTGCTGCGGCTGACGCGCGAGGAGATCGGCAGCCACCTTGGACTGACGCTCGAGACGGTCAGCCGGCTGTTCTCGCGATTCCGCCAGCTCGGCATCGTCGATGTGCAGGGGCGCGGAATCCGGCTGGTTGACATCGCGGCGCTGAAGCAACTGCTCGAGCGCGGCCTCGACGAGCCCGAAAGCCGGCGCGATCGGACGGCATTGGCGATCGCACTGGTCCGCGCCGCATGAGCTGGGTCATCCCCGGCAAGAGGCCATCGAAGCCGATCGACTGATTTGCGTAGAATCCCCGGGGGCGCCCCAGCCTGTGGCATCCCGAGCGCGTCGCGGGATCTCCCCACGGGTGTCATCCAGCGAAGCGTGGGATCTGCCCCAAGGTGTCATCCAGAGCGAAGCGTGGGATCTGCTTTTCCGATGCACCCACCGCAATGGACGCAGGCCTACCGGCGCAAACAGCAGATGCTTCGCTGCGCTCTGAATGACACCGTTGGAGGGTGCACTAGCGCGTAACCAGCACCGCCTGTGTCGCGTGGGTAAGCACCTTGCTGGTTTCGCTTCCCAGCAGCACGCGCGAGAGCCCCTTGCGTCCGTGCGAAGCCATCACGATCAGGTCGCAGCGCTTCTCGCCAGCGACTCTCAGGATGGCATCCGCGGGCGAGCCATCTTCGACGTCGATTGCTTCGAACGCCAGCTTCGCCTTCTGCGCCGCCGTCGCGATTTCCGCGAGGTGGCCCGCGGCCGTGGCCTTGGTCCGCGCGTTGTACGCTGCCGGCACCTCCGGCGGGATCATGCTGCCGCCCTCGCTGTACAGATACAGCGGCATCGGCGGCCGGACGTAAATGCCGACCACCGAGGCGCGTGACATCCCAGCCAGTTCGATGCCCTTGTCGATTGCGGTGCGCGACAGTGGCGAACCGTCAGTCGCGATGAGTATGTGCTTGAACATTAACGCCCTTTCCCGGTGCAGCGGAGGATCGCCTGGTTGTGCGCGGACGGGAGCGCGGGATCCCCGTCCGCCGATCGTTCACTTCACCGTCAGCTGCTTGGCGGCGGTGCCTGCCTTCTTGGGCAGCGTCAACTCCTGCTCGATGGGACTGACGACCACATCGCCGCCGGCGGGAGAACTCGGCAAGCTCGTTTCGATGCGCCGCGCAACTCCTGCCAAGGCGACTCGAGATCACTTTAGTCCTGCACGCGCATGGCGTGATTGACCGGCGTCAACGAACCTCACCGGGTTGCGTCGACGGCACCACGATTGTCCACGGCTGCCGAATCGAGGCGCGCTTGACGCCGGTCAATTATCTCGAACCGGGATCGCCGCAGAATCGCCGCTCGACCACCGGGACTCGAGCATGCAGGCGCTGCGCATCATCCGGGACGAGCATCGAACCCTCGCGTCTGTGCTGCACGGCGTGAGGTATCTGGTCGGGGAGATTCGAGGCGGGCGCGCCGCTCCCGATTTCAGGCTGCTCGGCGCGATGCTCTATTACATCGACACCTTCCCCGAGCGCTTCCACCATCCGAAGGAAGACGCGTATCTGTTCCGCCTGCTGCGGCTTCGTTGCCAGCAGGCCATCCCGGTCATCGATCGGCTCGAGGCCGAACATCGCGCCGGACACGACAGGATCAGGGAGCTGATCCTTGCGCTGACACGCTATCAGCAAGGCGGGGCGACCGAGTTCTATGCATTCGAAGAGCTGGCGGAGACCTACGTCGCTTTCGAGTTCGCGCACATGCGGCTCGAGGAAACCGAACTCATGCCGCTGGCCGAACGCTTCCTCATGGCCGAGGACTGGGCCGAGATCGACCGCGCCTTCCTCGATCACGACGACCCGTTGTTCGGTATCGAGGCCGGGGACCGCTTCCGCGAGCTGTTCCATCGCATCGTCAACCTGGCGCCACCTCCGATCGGCGTGGGCCCCGAGCGGGGGCGTCCCGATCCTCAGCAGGTGCCCTGAGGCAGCGCCACACGCGACTAGGGTTTGGTCGTAGCCATGTTGGGCAGCCGGTGCGCGATGCCCTGGTGGCAGTCGATGCAGGTCTTCTCGCCCTTCTCGAGGAAGGTCGAATGCGCCTGCGCGGCGCGCGCGCTTTGCCGCGTGAAGTCCATGTAGTCGAAACCGTGGCAGTTGCGGCATTCCAGGGAGTTGTTCGCCTTGAGGCGCACCCACTCGCGCTGCGCGAGCGTCAGGTGGTTCGCCTCGAACTTCTCGCGCGTATCGATCGTCCCGAAGATCTTGCCCCAGACCTCCTTGCTGGCCGCCATCTTGCGCGCGATCTTGTTGGTCCACTCGTGGGGCACGTGGCAGTCGGGGCAGTGCGCGCGCACGCCGCTTCGATTCGTGAAGTGGATCGTTGCCTGCAGGTCCCGGTAGACGTTGTCGCGCATCTCGTGACAGCCGACGCAGAATGCTTCGGTGTTCGTGAGCTCCAGCGCGGTGTTGAAGCCGCCCCAGAACACGATGCCGGCGATGAAGCCGCCGACGGTGAGGAACGCAAGGCTGAAGTAACGACTGGGCCGGTTGACGACCGTCCAGTAGCGCTTGAACAGGCGGATCACTTCTTGGTCGCCGGCGCCCGCTCGCCGGCCGGGCGTCGCGCCTCGCTCGCCCGCACCGCGTCGAAGTCCTCGTAGCGATTGACGACCAGCGGCTTCACCTCGTCCTGCGGGACGTGGCACTGCGTGCAGAAATAGCGCCGCGGCGACACGTCGCCGCGAATCGTCCCGTCACGGTCCATGTAGTGCGTCGGGCTGACCGGGATGGCCCTCGACTCCTCGATCTTCGAGCGCGCATGGCAGAACATGCAACGGTTCGCGTTCTTGTCGACCTGGTAGCCCTCGATCTTGTGCGGGATCGTCGGCGGTTCCATCGCGAATGCGCGCATCCGGCGCGCGTCCTTGTTCTCCTGCCAGGCGAGCGGCGGGGGCATCGGCTCGGCGCTGAGCGGGACCGGGCCGCGCATCGGGTCGACGTGGGGGGACGGCGCGGGAGCCTGCGCGGCCGCGACCGCGGCGAACAGCGCAAGTCCCGCAACGACGACGCTCGAGCGCATCGCTGACTCCTTCAGACCTTCACGATCCTGACCGCGCACTTCTTGAAGTCGGCCTGCAGCGAGATCGGATCTGTGGCATCCAGCGTCACCTTGTTGATGAGCTGGCTCGCGTCGAACCAGGGCACGAACACCAGGCCCTCCGGCATCTTGTTGCGGCCGCGCGTCTCCACGCGGCTCACCATCTCGCCGCGCCGCGAAATCACGCGCACGGCGGTGCCACGCCGCACGCCGAGGGACCTGGCGTCGTCGGGGTGCATGTACACCACCGCATTCGGGAACGCGCGGTAGAGCTCGGGCACGCGGCGCGTCATCGAGCCGGAGTGCCAGTGCTCGAGCACCCGCCCGGTGGACAGCCAGAACGGGTATTCGTTGTCCGGGGCCTCCGCCGCCGGCTCGTAGGGCAGCGCGAAGATATAGGCGCGGTTGTCCGGGTTGCCGTAGAACTGGTAGCCGGTGCCGGCCTTGACGTACGGGTCGCTGCCTTCACGGAAGCGCCATTGGGTCTCCTGGCCGTTGACGACGGGCCAGCGCAGCCCGCGCTCCACGTGATAACGGTCGAAGGGCGCCAGGTCGTGTCCCTTGCCGCGGCCGAATTCCGCGTACTCCTCGAACAGCCCTTTCTGCAGATAGAAGCCGAACGCCTTCGCCTCGTAGTTCGCGTAGGCCGCGTCGGTCTGCGCGAGCGGGAACTTGTCGACCTTGCCGTTGCGGAACAGCAGCTCGTAGAGCGTCTTGCCCTTGAGCTCGGGGCGCTTGGCAACAAGGTCCGCCGGCCAGACTTCCTCGA